>DASZXN010000638.1:0-3722 GCA_035545875.1 Phototrophicaceae bacterium | reverse complement strand
TGAATATGTCCGTCCAGCAATCGCAGCAGATATGCCCGTGCTGATCGCGTTGTTGCAGGAAGCACAGGTGTGGATGGATGGTCGCAGCCTGCATCAGTGGGTTCCTGGCGCGCATGATCCGTCGCTGGTTGAGGCGATGATTGCGCGGCAGACGCTCTACGTGCATGAGCGCGACGGTCGCATCGTTGCGACCTGCCAACTTCGTGATGTGCTCCCCGCACATTGGACGATCCCGCACGAGCCTGTTGGCTACATCTCCACGCTCACGGTTGAACGCGCCTCTGCCGGACAAGGCATTGGCGCAAACTTGCTCCGCTGGGCAGAGGGCGAACTGAGGGGCAAGGGAAAAGCGTGGGCTTGCCTCGACTGCTTCGGCAAAAACCTGCGTCTGCGCGCCTATTATGAGGCGCGGGGCTATACTGCCCTCGGCGAAGTCGAAACCTACCCCGATTATCCTGAGCGGATGTATCGCAAACCGCTGAGATAGCCCGGTCAGGCTTGCGCCTTTTCAATGACTTCGCGCGCGACACGGATCATCGCTTCGAGGCTGCGATCTACGTCGGCGTCGGTGGTTGCCCAACCCGACACGCTGATGCGCATGGCGCTCTGCCCATGCCAGACCGTCCCGCCGCACCAACTGGTGCCGTCCTGCTGCACTGCCGCGATCACCTGTTTGGTGGTTGCCGCATCGCCGAATGAGACTAACACCTGATTGATGACCACTTCGTTGAGCACGTTGAAGCCAGCGGCGCGCAAGCCATCCGCGAAGCGCTCGGCCTGCTGACAGTTGCGCTCGATCAGATCGGCCAAGCCAGATTTGCCCAGCGAGCGGAGCGCCGCCCAGATTTCGATTCCGCGTGCCCGTCGCGACAGTTCGGGCGTGTACTGGAAGGGATCGCGCTGTTCGCTCTCGATCAGGTAGCTGGCGCTGCTCGACATCGCGGCGCGCAGAGCCAGCGGATCGCGCACGATGGCGAGGCCGCTGTCATAGGGCACGTTGAGCCACTTGTGCGCGTCGGTTGCCCACGAATCGGCGTCCGCGACCCCGGCAGTCAGGGGCGCGCGCTGCGGATCGGCGGCGAGCCACAGCCCGAACGCGCCATCGACGTGAACCCATGCGCCTGCCTGATGCGCACGTTCGATCAGCGACTCGGCAGGATCGAATGCGCCCGTGTTGACGTTGCCCGCCTGAATGCAGAGGAGCGTCAGGTCGTCGAGGGGCGGCAGTTGATCGGCGCGCATCCGCCCCTGATCGTCGGCAGGGACACGAATCACGCGCTCACGACCGAGGCCGAGCAAGCTGAGGGCTTTGAGCAGGCTGGCGTGAACTTCGTCGCCAACCACAACTTTGATCTCCGGCGCGCCGAACAAACCCTGCGTCTCGACATCCCAACCTTTGCGCTGCAACAAGGCATGTCGAGCGGCGGCGAGCGCGGTGAAGTTGCCCATCGTCGCGCCCGTAACAAAGCCGATCTCGGCGCTTGACGGCAGGCCAAGTGCATCGAGAATCCAGCCGCGCGCAATCGTTTCGATGACCGATCCGAGCGGCGAGGCGACGAATAATCCCGCATTCTGATCCCAGACGCCCGCCAGCCAGTTGGCCGCGAGCGCCGCAGGCAGCGACCCGCCAATGACGAAGCCGAAATAGCGATTGCCTGCCGAAGCAACGGTCGCGGGAGCGCCGACCTCGTTGAGCAAGCGCACCACCTCGACGGGATCGGTCGGCACGTCGGGCAGCGAGCCGCCGAGTTCACTCAGGCGGGCAAGCGCTTCTGGCGTCGGGAACACGCTGCGCTCATCGAGGCCATCGAGGTAACGAAGCGCGTACTCGGTCGTCGCTCGCAGTAATTCAGGGTTCATCGTGTCTTCTCTTTATCTAGCGAAAGTTCCAGCCTCACATCGTATAACGAGGCGGCAGTTTGCGCTATCGCCGCATAAGCCGCGTCGGTTGGCCTACTCGGAAAATCCAGTTTAAAATTACGCTATCACCAACCGACTTGAAAGCGAACCTGATGCCCGCCATTCCCTTCTACCTGCTGATCCCCGCACCCTGGCCGTACGAGATTTCGAGCCGCTTCAACGACCCACGCAGCTACCCATTTGCTCCGAATCGGCTGCAACTGCACGAGGGTGTCGATTTCATGCCCGCCGAAGGCGCGCCGAGCGTGCCGCTGGTACGGGCGGCGCAGCGCGGCATCGTGGATCGGATTGGCTTTGACGCGCGCGGCTACGGTAACTTCGTCCGCATCGTCCACGACTGGAACGGTGAGCGCTACGTCACCTGGTATGGGCATTTGAAGGAAGTGCGCACCAAAGAAAACAAGTACGTCCTGATCGGCGAGACGATTGGCGTGGCGGGCGATACGGGCAACGCGACGGCAGTTCACGTTCACCTGACCTTGCAGCACAGCGGTCACGGGCTGAAAAATTACGTCGTCCCGGACGTGATCGACCCGGAGCCGTTCGTTCACGCGAACGTGCTGCCGTTCGACGAGGCGTGGTGGACTTCCGACGTAACCATCCCGGACAACACGGTTGTCACGGCGGGGCAGCGCTTTCGTAAGACGTGGAGCATCCGCAATGCCGGGACGACGCTCTGGAACAATGGCTATCGGCTGGCGTTTTTCAGCGATGAACCGATGAACGGGCCAGCCAGCGTCCCGCTGCCCGCCGCCAAACCGGGCGAGATCGTGCAGGTCTCGGTCGATCTGACCGCGCCGGAGACGGCAGGCAGTCTGCGCAGCACGTGGAAGCCGCACAACGCCATGAACCAGTTCTTCGACTCGCCGCTGCACACCGACATTCAGGTCAAGGCACAGGCGACAGGTCACAGCGAAGCACATTACGTCGAAGACGTGACCGTGCCTTACGACACGCCGATGAAGCCGGGGCAGGCGTTCCGCAAAACGTGGAAGCTGCTCAACAGCGGGGAGACCGAGTGGGGCGCGGGCTATGCGCTCGCGTTCGTGCTGGATCAGCAGATGGGCGCGCCCGATTCGGTGCCGCTGCCTGCCGCCAAACCGGGCGATGAGGTTGATGTCTCGGTCGATTTCGTCGCGCCGATGGCAGCGGGCAAGGCGCGCAGCACGTGGCGTCCGCGCGACCCAAACGGCGACTTCTTCGACTTTCCAGTGCGCGTCGAGATCAACGTGCTGCCGTCCGGCCAGATCAACGATGCGCAGGCGGCTTCCGACGTGATCGTCCTGCCGCCGGGGGCAACTTTCGTCAAAACGTGGCGGATTACCAATACGGGGCAGACGCGCTGGGGCGGCGGCTATACGCTGGCCTTCATCGGCGGCGATCAGATGAGCGCACCGCATACGGTTCCCGTGCCAGCGACTAAGCCGCAGGATCAGGCGACGATCAGCGTAACGCTCAAAGCGCCGAGCAAAGTCGGCGGATATACCGGGCGCTGGCGGCTGTGCGGGCCGGACGGTCTGTCCTTTGGCCCGGTGTTCACGGCGGAGATTGAGGTGAGTATGTGAGTCAGTATGAATGCAGAGCACCGAGTGCAGAGTCAAAGATAGGACTGAGGTTCGAGGACTGAGGACTGAGGCAAAAACAGGGCGATCACGACCGTGTGTAGGAGCGAGGCACGCCTGGCTCCATGCGCATCAACTTGAGGAATAAGGCGAGTGATCTTGCCCCCATCCGAGCCGCTTTTCTCCCTCCCTGAAGTCGGCTGAGGAAAGGACACCTTTTGGGATTGGGCTGGTCACGAG
>DASZXN010000637.1:0-5750 GCA_035545875.1 Phototrophicaceae bacterium | reverse complement strand
GATACCGTGATCACGTTCCTCGATCAGGATGGCTGGCCTTACGAGCAGGAGGTCGAAGGCGGGCTGCGCACCGCTTTCGGCGGCAAAAATGGTCGCTGGGAGTGCTACATCGGCGTAAGCGAAAGTCGCCAGCAGATCACCGTGCTGTCGATCTGCCCGCTGGAAGCGCCGCCCGAACTTCACGCGGCTGTCGCGGAGTTTCTGCACCGCGCCAATTATGGGCTGCTCGTAGGCAATTTTGAACTTGATTTCAACAGCGGGCGCGTCCAGTGTCGCACGGGAATCGACGTTCAGGGCGGCACGTTGACGACCGCATTGGTCAAGAACCTGCTCTATCTGAATGTGCTGCTGATGGATCGCTATTTGCCGGGGATTACGGCGGTGATTGACGATGGCGCAGCGCCGCTGAACGCGATTCATCAGGTTGAAGGCTGAACAGAGATTGAGGGAATTTTGTAGGGGCAGGTCGCCGACCTGCCCTTATTGTTTTGTTTCCAATCGACATTGATGAAGTGAGGCGCTTTAGCTCACCTGCGTCGTAGCGACGAAGCGCAGGATGGCGATGTTCAGCGTGCAGTCGGACTTGGTATCGACCGTGTAGACGGGCGAGACGTTGTTCCCCTGCGGGTCGATCAACTGGGCGCTGTACTCGGCGTCGGTGGCAGTCGTGCCAAGCTGGACTTCAAAACCGCCCGGCCCCATCCCGGTCGCGCTGCCTGTGCCAACCGTCTGATCGACGCCATTGCCGAAGACGTGAACGCCGTAGCCATTGAGCGCCGTCCCGTCATAGTTCATGACCGTGCCGCCGATGCTCGACCACTTGCAGCCGCCGCGCGAGTCAGGATTGGTCAGGTAGACGACGTGATTCGGCTTGAGCACGAAGGCGTAATGCGACGTATCCTCGGTGGGTGAGGGCGTGACCTCGACCGTGCTGATCCCTTGCAGAAAGATGGGCGTAAAGGTCGCCGTCGGCGCGGTTGACGGGTTGGGGGTGGGCGTGAACGTGGGCGCGGGGGTTGACGTGGGCGCGGGCGTAGACGTATCGGTGGGCGTGTAGGTCGCGGTGATGACCTGCGGCAGCGGCGTCGGCGGCGCGAGCGGATTGAGCGCCGAATAGGGATTCTGCCAGATGATGGCGAAATAAGCGATCAGCGCGCAGCTTGCCAGCAGAAAAAACAGCGCGATCAGGTTGCGGGCAACATCGGTATTGCCGGATTTGCGCGCTGGCGGCGCGGGACGTTTGCGCGGCGGGTCTTTGAGCGGCGCGGTCGGCGGGACTTCCTGCGGCAGCATCGGGAAGCGATCCTCAACCTGACCAGGACGCCTGGGCCGGCGCCAGCGCGCGGCATCCTCCGGCGAAACCTTGTCGCCGGAGTCGAAAGGAGCGGCGCTCTCAGCCTCGTCATCAGGCGTGGGCGGAACGCCACCCTCCGGCAGATGATCCGGCTTGCGCGGGACTTTTGGATCGTCGCTCATCAGTTAGAACGGGCGCGTCTGCGCGAAGCTGACCAGCGCCAGATTTTTCGAGCAGTCGGGCGTAAACGTCACGGTGATCTGGGGCGAAATCGGCGTGCCGCCGGGCGATTGCAGTTCGACGATGTAGCTGTTGCCGGTCAGAGTCGTTCCGAGCGGCACTTCCCAACCGGACAAGCCGTAGAGCGTGTTCGAGCCGCTGGCCGTGTACAAATCGACGCCTTCGCCGAAAACGTGGACGCGCATCTGCGTGAGCGGCTGACCGTTCAGGTCGAACACCTGCCCGCCGATGCCCTGCCAGGCGCATCCGGCGGTGTTGGCGAAGTTCATCGTGTAAATCACCTGATTATCGCGCAGGACGAACGGATAGGGTGAGGGCGGCGGCTGGGTCGGCTCCTGCGTGAAGGTATTGGCGGTCGGCGTGAAGCTGGCAACCTGCGTCGGCGTGATCACCAGCGTATCGGTGATCGTCAGCGAGGGCGGAATCGGCGTCGTTGTCAAGGTCGGCGCGAGGGTATCGGTCGGCGGGACGGTGCTGGTCAGCGATGAAGTCAGGGTTGGGATGATCGTCCAGGTGGTCGTCGGTGTAATCGTATCAGTGATCGTCGGGCTAGGCGTCAGGGTGAAGGTCGGCGTGTCGGACGGCGTGAGCGTGAAGGTCAGGGTTGGCGAGGGCAGGATGGCGACCGTCGGCACGGCATAAGCGACCTGCGTAGGCGCGGGGGGTGGGGCGGCCATCTTTGCGGCGAAGAACAGGATCGCAAACAGCGTGAGCACCGCAAACAGTATGGTGATGAGGTTGTAGATTTGCGCTCTTCCTTGCCCCATGACTTCCCCCAGATGTGTTACAGGTAAGTTTGAATTTTCGCGGTTGCCGTCAGCGTGTTCAGCCAGTTCTCGAAGCGGGTCTGCGCCAGTTCCGCGCGCTTACTGGGATCGACTGGCTTGGTCGCCTTATCGAGCGTCTCGATAATATCCCATCCGAGCGACGTTTGGATCGGCCCGGCGACCTGCCCCGGCTGAAGCTGGAAGGCCACCTTCGACAGCTCTGGTTCGAGCAGTTCTTCCTGCGTGAACCAGCCGAGATCGCCGCCGTTGACGCTGGTCGTCGTATCGAGCGAATACTGCTGGGCGAGCTGGGCGAAGTCCTCGCCGTTGCGCAGGCGCACCAGTAGTTGATTGGCCTGATCCTGCGTGCTGACGAGGATGTGCCGGGCATGAACCTGCGGCACATTGCCGGAAAGATCGCCCGTGATGCGGTCGCGCATCTCGCTGGTGAGCAGGGTATCGCGCAGGGTGCTGCGCAGTTCATCTTCCGTATAGTTGTTGGCCTGAAGCCACGCTTTCCATTTGTCCTCACCGCCAGCATCGCTGATCAAGCCCTGCATTTCCTGATCGACCTGCGTGTCGGTGATGACGATATTGTTCTGTGCCGCCGCCTGATCGATCAACTCCTGCTGGATCATGGTTTGCAGAATGATTTTCGGCAGTCCAGTGGAGTTGGTAATCGGCTGCGCGAGATAGCGCTGCATCATGCGTTGATATTCCGGCAGGGTGATTTCCGAGCCGTTGACCTGCGCGACCATCGGGATACCCGAACTATCTTTAGGCAGCTTGTCGGTCTGAATCGCAAACGGCGTCGGAATCGCTGTCGATGCCGTTTCGCCAGAACCGCCGTTGCCTGTGCTGGCTGATCCGCAGGCGGCTGCGAGCAGCAGCACGAGGACACAGAGACCATACTTGAAGTATGACACAGGTGCTCCTTTACCGAAAGACGTGATTTTATTATATCGGAAGGCCACGCTTTGCGCATAAAGGTGAGCGAATCATTCGTTTCGCTACAAACACAAAGCCCCAGTCACGTGACTGGGGCTTCGAAGTGCCGAGGCCCAGATTTGAACTGGGGACCCATGCATTTTCAGTGCATTGCTCTACCGCTGAGCTACCTCGGCGCTTGTCGGTAGTATAGCCGAAGCGACTTGAGTGTCAAGAGACAGTTTTAAGGATCAGCCCTGCGGCGCAGTCAGGGAATCGAGGATGCGTATGAGACGTACTCCCCTGAATGGGAAATCTGCGCGAATACGCCTTTCCTTTGCGCCCTGAATTTTCATCCTGTGCAATAAGGAAGCTGCTAAACGATCACCCGACCGCGTTGGCGGGCTGAACGTTCAGCGTATATTGGATGTAGCTCTGCTGGCTGCCTGCTGGCAGCAGGACGGCCATCGGCTGCTGGGCGTTGCCGTTCAGGAAGGGCAGCACAATCGACGCGCCGCATTTGAGGTTCGGCTCATAGGCATTACCCCAGCGAACCGCTTCAACGCCCGTGCCCTTGCAGTCGAGCGAGAGCGCGAATTCGCGGTAGTTGTTGGGCGGGTGGGTGTCGAGATTGATGATGCGCACCCAGATCAAATCGCTGGTGTCGCCGTCCGGCGCGGAGATCGCGTCGCTGAACGAGCCGCTGCCATCTCGATCTACTTCCAGCAGAAAGGCAGGCGCGTCGGCAGGCGCGGTCGGGATCGTCGGGTTGTGGACGAGCGGGACGTTCTGGCAGTCACCGTTCAGGGCAATCGCGTTACCGACGACCCAGCCCTGCCGTTCGGCGAAATCGACCGTGTACCAGTTGTTGTCGGTGCGCCCAAGCACCGCCAGCGAGCCGTTCGCCGGAAGCAGGCCGAGGATTCCATACTGATCAGCCGGGGCGGTGCGCACCAGCACGTTGACGCTGGCGTCGTTGGTGACGTGACAGTCGGGCGCGGTAAAGGCGGTTCCATCGAGCGGCTGCGGCGCGATCACCGCGCTGCCGAGCGCCAGCGAAACCGAGCCGGCCGCCTTCGGATCGCTCGACGCGATGTTGATCTGATACGCGCCCGTCTGCGGGGCAAGCGTGAACTGGATATTCTGAAGCTGATTATCGAAATCCGCGACCATTTTGCCTGCTGCGTCACGGATTTGGGCGGCAAAGGCGAAGCCCGGCGTCTGGTTGGTCAGCTTAAGCGGGGTCGCGCTGGCGGCGGAGACGCTGTAGAGATAGGCAGCGCTGCCCGGCTTGAGCGCGATACGGGTTTCACTGTTGGCGGGTAAAGTGATCGGGATCAGGGTTGGCGCGGCTGGCGCTGGCACGGCGCACGCGCTCACGATCAGAATGGTGATTCCCATCAGCAGCAACAGCGGTAGGGACAGCAGCGCAAGTTTGATCGATGAGCGTGGCATCGGCAGGCCAATCTACTCAAAACCCTTTCTCTTATGGATGACTTTAAAGCGAATCGGTGGGTTTACATCGACGGCAACCTGACTGATGGAATACGGATCGCCGTCTGTTCATCTTCGCAGCTTTGTAGGGACGCGGTGCAACCGAAGGTTGCCTATCGCGCTCGCTGTGGCTCGTTTTCGCGCACCAGCGCCAGCACCAGATCGGCAGCACGGGCAGCGCCGCCACCGCTGCGCAGCGTCTCGCCGAGTTGGGCGGCGTTCTGGCGGTAGCGCACATCGCTGAGGATGCGCTCGGCGGCAGCACGGATCGCGTCGGGTGTGGGCGCGTCGAGCTTCAGCCCCGCGCCGAGCGTTTGCATCCGCAGGGCGACAAACGTCTGCTCCTGCTGCTGTGGCACGAGCAGGAGCGGCACGCCGTAATACAGCCCCTCGTGAACGCTGTTCATGCCTGCGTGCGTGATGAACAGGTCGCTGCGCTGAAGGATTTCAAGCTGCGGGTTGTAAGTGCGGACGACGAAGTTCGGCGGAATTGGGTCGAGCGCCTGCGCATCGATCTTGTGACCGACCGACATGACGACTGTGTACGGCCTGTCGGCAAAGGCTTGCAGGCAGGCGCGAAAGAAAGCGAGATTGTCGTTGCGGATCGTGCCGAGCGAGATGTAAATCACGGGCTTGCGCTCTAGCCGTTCCAGCGGGAAATCGCCCCCATCGCTGCGCGGCGCGATACTCGGCCCCACGAAGTGAACGCGCGCATCAAGCTGGTCAGCGTCCGGCTGAATCGGCGGCATGGTGTAGCTGATGATGAGGTCGCCGGGGGCGTTGAAGAACTCGATAAACGTCAGCGGTTGGATGCCATACTCACGGCCAAGCCCATGCGAGAGTCGATTGAAGGCCGCGATGTGCGGCACGCCTCGGATCAGCGTCGGTAAAAAGGTGCGCATCCCGACCGAGCGCACCATGTCCAATCCCTTGAAAGTCAGCAGCGCGGTCGAAACGACGGTCGGCAGGCCGAGGATGCGCCCGACCAGCGCGCCCCAGGGACACATCGAGTCGTAGATGAGGTAATC
>DASZXN010000636.1:0-10865 GCA_035545875.1 Phototrophicaceae bacterium | reverse complement strand
CACGCCGCGCCAAGTTATCAGCTTCATGGTTGTCGGCGCGGCGCTGATCGTGCTGCTGGTTACACAGGTACACGCGCTGATCCTGTTCGCCCAGCATATCCCGATTGCGCTCAACGATCCGTACACGCTCAACTATGGCGAAGGCCCGCTGCTCGATCAGGCGGTGCGGCTGGCGCGCGGCGAGAACATTTATCCGCCCGATTTGGCGCAGCCGCCCTATACGATCACCAATTACCCGCCGCTCTACGTGCTGGCGCAAGTGCCGTTCGTCGATCACTTCGGCGCGGCCTTCTGGTACGGGCGGCTGATTTCGCTGATCAGCGCCTTAGCTGCCGCGCTCTTTCTGGCGCTGGTCGTCCAGACGATCACCCACGACGGGATCGCGGCGCTGGCGGCTGGGCTGACACTCCCGGCGATCCCGTACATCTATTTCTGGTCGGCGCTGGCACGGATCGATAGTCTGGCGCTGGCGTTGAGCCTCGCCGGGCTGTGGGTGATCGCCCGTTGGTATAAGCGGCGCTGGGGCTTGATTCTGTCCGTCCTGCTGCTGACCGCTGCCGTCTACACGCGCCAGACCTATCTGCTGACCGCGCCGCTGGCGGCATTCGTCTACGTCTGGGCGCGTGGCGAACGTTTTCGCGCGCTGCTGTTCGCCGTACTGCTCGGCTGCGTCGTGCTGGGTCTGTTCGCCGTGCTGGAGGTCACGACCGAGGGCGGCATCTTCTTCCACGTGATTACCGCCAACGTCAACGCGCTTAATCCTGACCTGATCCAGCATTATCTCGACGAAATTCGCTTCAACCTGCCGATCTTTCTGGCGCTCGGCGGCCTGTATCTGATCGTCGGCCTGATCTGGGGTCGCCCCGCGTGGTGGCTGATCGCGCCCTACTGCCTCGGCGGGGTGATCGTCGCGCTGACCATCAGCAAAGTCGGCTCGGACGTGAACTACCTGTTCGAGCTATCGGCGGCCTTCTGCCTGGCGGCGGGCGGCTTGATCGCGCTGCTGCGCCGCGTCTTTCCGCTGCGGGCGGTCGTGCTTGTGCTGCTGGCCGGGGCGGTCTACATGGCGACCCAACTCACGCTGACGGGCTACTACCCGATTCTGCGGGTGGATGCAAAAAACGCGCCGCAGTTGAACCAGTTAGTCGACGTGATTCGCTCGACCGACGCGCCGATTCTAGCCGACGAGGATATGGGCTTGCTCGTCCTCAATGGCAAACAAATTGAGTTACAGCCGTTCGAGATGAGCCAGCTTGCCGAAGCGGGCTTGTGGAACCAGCAGCCGTTCCTCGATGCGCTGGCGAGCGGCGCTTATCCCGTGATTCTGCTTTACCAACCGGACAGTAATCCGGGACTGCGGTTCGAGCGTTGGACGCCGGAAATGCTCGCGCTGATCAACAATGATTATCGCCCTGACATTCAGGTGGCGGGACGCTTCGTCTATCGCTACGCCGGGCCATAGTCAGTCCCGACCTGTACGAAAGTACAGTTCGGAATTCAGCCACCTGACCGGGCATAAGTTCGTCCAGCGGTTGAGTGGAGAGCGCCTCGTCTTGTGTTTTAATGACACAGTTGCAAGAAAGACGAGGTAGACACGACGATGTTTTTGCCACCCTATATGAATGAAGCCGAGAATCTGGATCGCTTGCGTGAGGGGCAGCGCTACGCCCATAATCGCACCCTGCGCGAACCCAGCGAACCCACACCTACCGAAATTCCCGGCCTGCTCCAGCGGATCAAGCAGTTGGTTCACCTGAACACGCAGGACAGCAGGGACGTGGCGCACGCAGCCTAGCGAGCGCCTTTCACCTAACTACGAAGCGCCGAGATGCTGATGCTCTCGGCGTTTTTATTGGCGCGGGTGGCGGGTCGCTCAACGAGCACGTTTCCGACTGGCCTTTGGATCAGTTTGCATCCTAGCCTGTGGCACGGTCGGAAGTCTGTTCTCCGGTCGGATCAACTCCAGGCGGCTTTCTGCTTTAATCAAAGTATAGATACGACCCAACAAAACGCGCTTATGCGAGGTAAACCATCATGCTGCCCGATTACACTCTGAAAATGCTCAGTGAAGATCGTCTCCGCGAGGCCAGTAAAGCCTACGCTCGTGCCGAACTCGTCCGCGAGGCCAGCGGTGATAACGCCAGTCTGTTCCAGCAGGTCAAGCACTTGATCCATCTGTCCAGCCGCCCGGCGCAGCCCAGCGAAGATCGGCCTGCGCGCGCCGCTTAAGCAGCCCAATTCACTCATCAAAACGCCGGAAGCATGATCGCTTCCGGCGTTTTTGTTTAAGTTTCTGAATAGAACTGGCGATTATCCCTTCATGGCAGATATTGTAGGGGCACGACATGTCGTGCCCCTACCGTCAAGGGATAACTCTCTAGAACTTATATTCGGCGTATTAAAGTCTCTTAAAGTTTATGAAGGTTCATAAGATGTCAAATCGGACTAGTCACCTGACCAGGTGATCGCCTAGCCACCAGATGGGCCAGAAGTCTGTTCTTCAGTCGGATCAAAGCCCGCACGCTTTCTGCTTTAATGATGCTCGTGCATTCAAACGAGGACAAGATCATGTTCATGAACGATTTACAGCTCAAGCTTCTTCACGAAGACCGACTGCGCGAGGTAGCTCACCTGCAAGCGCAGAGAGACCTGATCCGCGACGCCAACGAACCCCTGCCGGATGAACAGTGGAACAGCCTGCTTCAGCACCTCAAGCAGCTCGTGCGTGTCGAGAATCGCCAGCCTCAGCAGGAAAACCGCGATGTCCGTCCCGCTCACGCCTAAAACCTCGCTGCAATCCCCATAAGAACGCCGGAAGCGCCAGCCGCCTCCGGCGTTTTTGTTTGCCTTTGAACTGTACCGTCAGGTAAAGACGACTAAAAACAAGAAAAAGCATGAACGCAAAGATGCAAAGATGCGAAAACACGCAGGCGCAAAGCAGGAAGAAAGAAGAAAGTTTTAAGCGGTGTTTAGCGTCTAATTTCACAAGCACATCGACAACGTGCGTTGAAGGGACATATCCAAGCGCTGGCGCAAACGCGGAGTTTCTGGTATAGCTAAGGTAAGTTGAGGGGCAGACGAAATTTTCGTTCTTTTTTGATAACCAAATGACCGTTTTCATGCGATTATTGTCTATAGGAGCGAAAACGGAAGGGAGTTATCATGTGAGCTTCATCTGGTCTCGCTGCCAAGATGTGAATCGAGAAGAATCGTCACCTGAAACGTAAGAGAATGTCAATCAACGAGCGCAAGATCGTCCAGATACGCGGCCTCAGCAAACGCTACGCTGAGGGTGGGCGAACGCGCGCAGTCCTGGATCACATCGACCTCGACATTATGGAAGGGGAATTTCTGGTGCTGCTCGGCAAGAGCGGCAGCGGGAAAAGTACCCTGCTCAACCTCCTCAGCGGCATCGACCGCGCCGACAGCGGCAGCATCAGCATCGACACCATCGACATTACGCATCTGGACGAGCGGCGGCTGACGTTATTCAGACGTGAGCACATTGGCATTATTTTCCAGTTCTTCAATCTGATCCCCACACTCACGATTTTGGAGAACGTTGCTCTGCCGCTGGAACTGAGCGGGCAGACGCGCGGCTTATCCCGCGCGCGTGACCTGCTGGCAGCAGTCGAGTTGGATAATCGCGCCGATGCGTTTCCCGATGCTCTGAGCGGTGGTGAGCAGCAGCGCGTCGCGATTGCTCGCGCGCTGGTCAACGAACCGGCGCTGGTGCTGGCGGACGAGCCGACCGGCAACCTGGACGAAGAGACGGGTAAGCAGGTGTTGTCCCTTCTGCTAGAATTAACGCGGGAGGCTGGGCGCACGCTGGTTATGGCGACGCACAGCCCGGAGATCGTCCCGCTGGCAGATACCGTCTGCCGCATCCACGATCATCAACTCATTATCACAAAACGTGAGTCGGTGAAGGAGCTTATATCATGACCGACCCTGATCCCAACGCCGTCAAACAAGTGCTGTCCGAGCTGCGCGACGTGAACAAGGAAAAACGTCGGACAGCGGTGATGAAACTCGGCATGTTGGGCGGTGACGAAGCTGTCCGCACGCTGATGATGATTGTGACCAACAATCATGAAGACCTGATTGTACGTGGTCGCGCGGCGATGATGTTAGGGAAACTCGGTGATACACGGGCAGTCGAGCCATTGATTCGGGCGCTCGACGCTCCCGGTTATCAGACGCCGCTCTACGCGGTCGAGTCGCTCGGCAAGCTCGGTGATCCGCGCGCCATCGAGCCGCTGCTGCGGGCGATGGAATCACATAACGACAAGGTGCGCGACGCCGCGCACAAGGCGCTCGAAAAACTGGGGTACAACAACAGCGACCCGGTGCCTGAAGCCGAGTCGTAAATACCCATCTGCAATCGTCGGGAGGCAGGCGTAACCCTGCCTCCCGATGAAACTGTGCCTCGCTGGTATCCCCAACCTGCCCATGATTGCTAGGTGAACTTAATGCCCATTATCCTGCGTCTGGCCGGACGCTACATCGAGCGCCGCCTGCTGCAAAGTGTGTTATTTGTCCTCGGCGTGGCGCTCGGCGTGGCGGTCGTCATCGCTATCGACCTCGCCAACAACTCGGCGACACGCGCTTTCACCCTCAGCACCGAAAGCGTGACCGGGCGCGCCACGCAGGAGATCATCGGCGGGCCAAGCGGGTTACCCACCGATCTGTATACCAAGCTCAAGCTCGACCTCGGCTTGCAGGAAGCTGCACCCGTCGTCGAGGATTACGTCGGCGTCAAAGGCTTGGGCGACCAGCCGTTCCACCTGCTTGGCGTCGATCCGTTCTCCGAGCCGCCGTTTCGCTCCTATCTGAGCAACGTCAGTGTCGCAGGGCAAGGTCAGGCGAATGCCTTTGATGCGCTCAACGCCTTCATCGCTGACCCCGACACGGCACTGATCAGCAGCGGGACGGCTTCGCGCTATGGCCTCAAACCGGGCGACATGATCACGCTGCAACCGCCGGGCGGCGCGGTGCAGGTGAAAATCGTCGGCCTACTGCAAACCGGCGACGAGGCCAGCGCGCAGGCGCTCGACAACCTGATCCTGACCGATATTGCCACCGCGCAGGAGATCATCGGCACGCCGGGATCGATCAGCCACATCGACCTGATTCTCCCTGCCGGTTATGACCTCTCCAAGATCACGGCGCTGCTGCCGTCCGGCGCGAGCATCACCACGCCCAGCCAGGCCAGCGGCGCGCTCGGCCAGATGACCGCCGCTTTCCAGTTGAATCTGCAAGCCCTGAGCCTGCTGGCGCTGGTGGTCGGCGTGTTCCTCATCTATAACACGGTGTCCTTCAGCGTCGTTCAGCGGCGGACGATTCTAGGGATTCTGCGCTCGCTCGGCGCGACCCGCCGCCAGATTTTCGCGTTAATTTTGGGCGAAGCGCTGGCGCTTGGTTTCGTCGGCACGCTGCTCGGATTGGGACTCGGCATGATCGCCGGGCGCGCGGCGGTCGGGCTGGTTGCCAAGACGATCAGCGATCTGTATTTCGCTGTTGACGTGCAGCAGGTGACGATTGATCCGATCACGCTGGTCAAGGGCGTGGCGATTGGCCTGATCGCCAGCCTGATCGCCGCGCTAATCCCCTCGTTCGACGCCACGCGCACGCCGCCCGCTGGCTCGATGCGCCGTTCGGCGCTGGAAGCGCAGGCGCAGCGGCTCGTGATCCCGATCACGCTGGTCGCGCTCGCGCTCAATGTTGTCGGCGTGCTGCTGCTGGCGATCCAGACGACCGATCTGATCGTCAGCTTTACCTCGCTCGCCTGCGTCGTGGTCGGCGGGGCGCTGCTGACGCCGATGGTGCTGGTCGTGGCGATGAAATTGCTGACGCCGCTGACGACTCGCATTTTTGGCGTGCTCGGTCGGATGGCTCCGCGCGCCGTCAGCCGCTCGTTGAGCCGAACCGCCGTCGCCGTCGCCGCGCTGACCGTCGCCGTCAGCGTGATCGTCGGCGTGAGCGTGATGATCGACTCGTTCCGCGATACCGTCGGCGATTGGCTCGATACGACGCTCGGCGCGGACGTGTATATTTCACCGCCGGCGCTGACCGGAACGCGCGCCACCGCCAACGTCGATCCGGCGCTAGCGCGGAAAGTCGCTGCCGTCGCGGGCATCGATCACGTGGTCACGGGGCGCGATGTAGACGTAATCGCGCCGGATTATCCCGACCTGCCGCCCGTCGATCTGAACGTGGCGACGGGCGAGGTTGTCAGCCGACCGCGCCGTTTCGTCTGGAATACGGCAGGCGATAATTATTTCCCTGTCCTCGACAGTGGCAAGATCATGGTCAGCGAGCCGTTCGCCTTCAAACGCGGCATCACGCCTGATCACAACACCATTCGCCTGCAAACCGATCATGGGATTCAGACCTTCACCGTCGTCGGCGTCTATTACGATTACTCGACGGATCAGGGGTCGGTTTTTATGGCCGATAAGGTCTACCGTCAGTATTTCGACGATCCTTATATCTCGACGATGGCCGTGTTCCTCAAGCCGGGCGCGAACAGCGCGCAGGTGATCGCCGCGATTCAGCAGGCACTCTCCGGCACGGAATTGATTGTCCGCAGCAATGCCGCGCTGCGCGCCAGCGTCTTTGAAGTCTTCGACCAAACCTTTGCGATCACGGCGGCGCTGCGCCTGCTGGCGGTGATCGTCGCCTTTATCGGCATCCTGAGCGCGTTGATGGCGCTGCAACTGGAGCAGACGCGCCAGTATGGAGTTCTACGGGCGATTGGCCTGACGCCGCGTCAACTGTGGAATTACACGCTGATCCAGACCGGGCTGATGGGCGTCACGGCGGGGGTTTTAGCGCTTCCGGTCGGCCTCGCGCTGGCGCTGATTCTGATCGAAGTCATCAACGTGCGCTCGTTCGGCTGGACAATGCAGATCAACGTGCTGCCGGGCGAATTGATCCTCGCGTTCGGCGTGGCGGTGATCGCGGCGCTGGCGGCGGGACTCTATCCGGCGGGGCGGCTGTCCCGGATGCGCACGACCGAAGCGCTGCGCAGCGAGTAGCGTGGATTTCAGAAGCGGCGCAGGTAGCGGCTGACCGCGCCGAAGATTTGCCAGGGCGGTGCCTGTTCGAGCAGCGTTTCCGGCTTGGCCGAGGTACAGGGCGAAACGGACGTGGTGCTTTCGGCTGGCGTACCTAGCACAATCGAGCGGGCGTGTGAAAACGGCGTGAAAGTCTTATCGCTGAACTGCGCGTAGACGTGCAGCAGCGGGTAATGCAGCATCAGCGTATTCGACTCGCGGAAGACGACCATGCAGGTCGGCGTGCCGTAAAGCGCGACCAGATTACCAATCGTGACCGGGTGAATCGGGCGATCCAGCAGAATTGACGCAACCGTGCCGCCGTCGCTCGACGGGAACAGCGCGATTTCGCTGTAGGACGCATCCTCCCGGATGATTGACTGCCCGCCCAAAGCGGCGACGGCGCTTCTCCAACTGGTTTCTCCCGGCGTGATCGTCTGATAACAGGGCAGATCGCCGCAGCGCATCAAGCCAACCGCAGGCCGATGCTCCGACTCTGGCAGCGTGCCGCTGGAAACCACCACCACCGTGCAAATCATTGTCAGCAGCAGACTGATCGAGAAGGCCAGGCCGCTCAACCGCTTCATCGCGTATTCGCCTGAGAATTCAGCATGTATTGGCTGAAAATCTGCGTCAAGTTGCGCGTTGCTGGAGGATGGGAATAATCGCGCATTAGCTGAACCTGTCCGCGAAGTATGCCTCGATATATTTATGTATTTATATAATATATTTTAGTGAATTGCAACCTGCTGCGAGCATTATGCTTGTCGGGGCGGCGCGTCACGAGCGATACTCCAAGCGACATCAAGCGGATATTTGGATATTTGGATATTTGGGGAGAGGATGGGACGATGCCGACGATCAGCGACGACGAGATGCGCCAGATGATGACGACGACCAAGCCTTACACAGTCATCATTTTGAAGGCGACGCCGAAATTAAAGGAAGCGGGCATGGATAAAGTCGTTTGGGAGCATGGTCGCCGCAACTTCGAGCTGCGCGCCGAGGGCAAGCTGGCAGTCGTCATGCCGATCCGCGACGGCAGCGATGTCAGCGGCGTGGGCATCTTCAACGCGACGGTCGAGGAGACGCAGGCGCTTATGGATGGCGACCCCGGCGTACAGGCGGGCATTTTTACCTACGAGGTTCACGCCTCGCGCAGCTTTCCCGGCGACAGTCTGCCGGGGTAAAAAAGACAAATGAGTCAACGCAAAGACGCAAAGGCGCAAAGTAAAAAGAAATACCTGTAGGGGCGTTCAACTGAATGCCCCTGTTTTAAATTCTTTGGTCGGCGATTTGCCCTTAGAAATTACACGGCGACTCCATCGGCGGGTCTTCCGGCGGCACGCTGTCCGTGAAGCTGACCTGATTGGCGCGCATCTGTGTAACCTGATCGTTCACTTCATCCGGCGAAAGCACGGTATTCGCCGCGTGGAACGTCCAATCGACCTGCTCGCGGTACTGGCGCAGATCGCTCGATTGGATTTGTCCGCCGTCGATGAACCACAGGTTGTAATTGATCGACATCGGCACTTCGGGATAATACTTGCCGCCCTGCACCGCCAGCAGCCGCCCATCGACAAAATACCTGACCTGACCGTCGGCGACCTGCATCACCAGCGTGTGCCATCCGTCGAGGCTGCCCACGCGCGAATTCGAGGTGTTGTCGGCAATCCAGTTCGGCTCCGGGCTGAAGGTTTCCCACGTCGTCACGTCGAGCGAGTGATTCGGCTCGCCCCAGCCGCCGTTGGGCAGGTACTCGAAGTCGATCTCGCTGTAGTTAGGATCCATCGGGAAAGCCAGCGGGCTGATCGTGTAAAACGTCTCGACCACGTTATCGCCGTCCGGCCCGCTGATCGGCGCGTCGTTCCAGCGCAGGCGCGAGGCATACGTCCCCTCGAAGAATTTGCGCTGCTGGCAGAACTGCGCCTGATGCACGGTCGTGCCATCGCTGGATGCGTCCATCTGCACCAGTCGATTGCCCGCCTGATCGGGATCAGCGACGATACTGATCGCGCCTGACCAGATCGCACCGGGGACACCCGGCCAGCCGTCCGCCGTGCGCGCAATCCAGCCATGATCGACAAAATCGGTCGTCGTGTCGGCGTAGTTAAAGTCGTCAAAGAACAGGCCGCTGCCTGCTTCAGCAGTCGCTTCCGCCGTTGGTTCTGGTGTTTGCGCCTGCGCGTGAACGCTGCCGACCAGCAGCAACGTCGTCAAAAGTAACATGATGCCGTGTTTCACCGGCTGCTCCTTAAGATCGTGTGAAAGCAGGCGATTATACCTCTGCGGACAACCCCAACCCGGTGCTAAAATCGATCTCATGCTGCATTCGTCGTGAGAGGGAAACGGGATGGACTACGTATCCGCCTTAGTGATCATCGCGCCGCATCCGGTGCAGGCGTTCGCCGTGCCGCTGATGCGCCAATACTGCTTCGAGAGCCTCATGCGCGTCCCGGCGCACATGACCGTGCTGTTCCCGTTCGCGCCGCTCGATCAACTCGACGGAACGCGCCAAACCCTGCGCAATCTGTGTGCGACCCTGCCGCCCTTCGACGTGACGCTCGACGGTTACGGACAATTCCCGACGACGACCTACCTCAAGCCGCGCGACCCAGAGCCGATCAAGGCGACTTTTCGCGCCGTCCACGCAGCTTTTCCCGACTATCTACCGTATAACGGACAATTCGGGAATGACGACATCCTGCCCCATATGACCGTCGGCGAATTTCACAGCGAGGCCGAGCGCGATCAGGCGAATTATCCGGTCTTTGAGCCGATCACCTTTCGCGTCCAGCGCCTGCATTTGATCGCGGGTATGCCTTACGAACCGATTCCCTGGGTCACGCAGGACGTGTTCTGGTTCGGGAGCGGTGGATGAAAACGGAACGAGAAACCTTTATCGAATTAGCAACAGCGGCCTTGCTCGTGCTGACATTCCTGGCGTTTCTGGCGCGGATTTTGCCGGAAGGCTTCGCCATGCTGGTCGGCGGGGTGATCCTGCTCGGCTCTGGCGTGTATCAGACCAGCAAAGGCTGGCACGTCAGCCTGATTACGTGGATTCTCGGCCTGATCCTGTTTTTCGCGGGGCTGGGGCTGCGTCTGTTCCTCGTCGGCGTGATTCGCATCGACTGGGTGCCGCTTGCATTGCTGCTGGTGGCTGCTTATTTCGTCTGGAGTTGGTGGCACAAACGCTCGTAGGGGGATGCCATGAAAGTTTTTGTCACCGGAGCAACCGGCTTTATCGGCGGGCATTTGGTACGGGCGCTGGTCGCGCGCGGCGATCAGGTCGCGGCGGTGGTACGCAATCCCGCCAAAGCGCAGGATTTAGCTGCGCTTGGCGTCAAGCTGTATGCGGGCGACATCACCGACAAAGAGAGTATGCGCGCCGCCATGACGGGCGTCGATGCCGTCTTTCACTTGGCGGCGTGGTACAAGATCGGCGCACGCGACAAGAGCGAAGCTGAGAAGATCAACGTCGGCGGTACGCGCAACGTGCTGGAACTGATGCGCGATCTGCATATCAAGAAGGGCGTCTATACCAGCACCTTAGCGATCTTCTCGGACACGCACGGTCAGCCCGTTGACGAGAGCTATCGCTTCGAAGGCAAACACCTGAGCGAGTATGATCGCACCAAAGCCGAAGCGCATTACGACGTGGCGCTCTCGCTGATGGCGGTTGGCCTGCCGCTGGTGATCGTTCAGCCGGGTGTGGTCTACGGCCCCGGCGATCCGAGCGCGATTGGCGATACGCTGCGCCTGTATCTGCAAGGCAAGCTGCCGCTGGTTCCCCAGCAAACCGCCTTC
>DASZXN010000635.1:0-5655 GCA_035545875.1 Phototrophicaceae bacterium | reverse complement strand
AATTCAGACTTGTGGGAAATGATTCAGTATCTTCAGTTTATTGTTGAAGTATGCTTACTAACCGAATTAGGCATACCTAAGACTAAAGTCGAGAAGTTAATGAAGCGAGCAGCGGATAATAGATTCAGATTCGATTAGCGCCCGTCGTCATCGTACCAATCCACGCGACGGGGGGAAATGTCATTCACGACCGGTGTATAGTCGATGGCCGAATCAAACAACGCCTTCCATTCCTCAAAGCTGAGTTCGCGCTGTTTGGCGATCTCCTGAAGATGCGCGATCAATGCCTTTTGCGCTTCCGGCGATAATTGTTCGGCCAGCCGCGCAACTACTTCGTAAGTGATCGGTTCCATTTTTACGACTCCTGCCTCTCACCCTCCATTATAAGCGATTGCAGAGACAGGTGTGCATTCTACAGCCAGCGCTGGAGCCACTCCTGAGCGAAGGCGTGATTGTAGGCATGTTCGCCGGGATGCACCGTCAGCGAAACGCGATCTTCCGCGCCAAACAGCCGATAGGCCGCCTTGACCGTCTCGAACTGCTCGCGCGTGGCCGCAACCGGGAAGATTGGATCAGCCGCGCCGTTGATGAAGCGCACCGGGCGCGGCGCGAGCAGCGCCGCCAGGTCGCCCATTTCGCCGTATTCGAGCACGTGCGGGATGTAGTTGCATTCGCAGTGTTCCATCCCCAGAATCGAAGCGTCGAACGAGCAGAAATAGCACGACGGGATCGCTACCGTGATCCGCTCGTCGAGCGTGGAGAGCCACAGGCTGGTCGTGCCGCCGCCTGAATGTCCCGTGCAGGCGAACCCGCCCTGAAGCACGTCCGGGCGATTCTGCAAGTAACTGAGCGCGACCATCCCATCCCAGCAGCGCATCCCGATCAGCGTGCGCCCTTCGAGCAGATAATCAAAGGCGAGATGGCGGCAGGATGAGCGGCTTTCATTCTCGCGCCGTTGATCGGTGATGCGCTCGCCAAAGGCGCGCTGCTCGACCGCGCAGACCAGATAGCCCGCCCGCGCCAGTTCCTGCGCCCAGTTGCCATCGACCGCCAGATTTTCCTGTTTGGCCTGCTCGTCAGGATAGTTGCCGAGGATGTACTGCACGCTCGGATCGTGGCCGTGAAAACCGAGCACTGCTTTGTAAGGCGCGGGTGTTTTCGGGACGAGGACGTACATCGGCGCGACCACGCTTTCGCCCACGTCGAGCGCGTATTTCTCCTCGACGTACTCGCCGCGATCCACCGTCTGCACCAGCGTCGCCTGTGGGTTCGTCGGCGGGCGTTTCCCGGCAATGCCGAGCAGTTCGCTGAATTTGGAGCGCAGCGCCTGTTTCCACAACTCGAATTCCTCCACCGACTGCGCGTGAAAGGCCAGTTGGCGCGGCTGATGCTCGTAGAGCGTCTCGACGTGCTGTTGCAGGCGGAACTGATTCTGATCGGTGCTTATGGCGCTCATCATCCCCTCAGTGGTGGTAGGCATGGACTTCGACGCGAATTGGATCGCCAGCATTGATCGATTCGAGCCAGCGTTCGGGTAGGTAAATCGGCAGATTGGGTACAAGCTTACCATACCAACGGCGCAGCAGACAGCGATCCGCCTGCCAGACTTCGAGCGTGGCATTATCGATCAGCCGCGCCGCCCGCAGGATGAAATGCCCGTGCGGGACATTCAAATCGCCGGGGTCGATCACGGCAGGCGAAATCCACGCCAGCGCCTCGTCGATCTGGATGGGCAGCGACTGGCTTGCCCACGATCCGCCGCGCAGATAGTCCGCGATCTGCCGTGCCGCGTAACGCCCACTCAGCGCAGCAACGTCAGCCGTTTCAGCTGCATGAATCAGATTGCCCGCCGCGAACACGCCCCGGATCGACGTTTGCAGCCGCCCGTTGACCGCCGGGCTTTTCGAGTGCGGATCGAGCGCCGCGCCGCCGTAAAACGCCAGTTCGTAATCGGGAATCCAGTCGCCCGTGAACACGACCGTATCGCACTCGATCTGCCGGACGCTGCCGTCGCGCACGTCGGTCAGTTCGACTGCTTCGACGCGCTTCTGCCCGATGATGCGCGTGACTCTCACGTTCGTGTAAACGGGCACGCGGTAGCGATCCGCGCTGATCAGCTTATATTGAAAATAGCTCTGGTGCTGCGCCAGATCGGTCACGAGCGCCGCCACCTCCGCGCCGCTGTGCTTGAGCGTCAGGATCGCCGAAAAGCCGACGTGATCCGCGCCCACCACCACCGCCCGCTTGCCAACCGCCTGATGCTTGACGTAGACGAAGTTTTGCAGCATCCCAGTCGTCATGACTCCCTGTGGGCGGCTGCCGGAGATCATGCGGGCAGCACGCGGACGCTCGCGGCAGCCCGTCGCCAGCAGCACGGCTTTCGCTTCGAGATTGGTACGGCCTTGCGGCGAGGTTGCCAGCAGATGATCCGGGCTTTCCCAGCCCGTAATCGTCGTCTCGGTGTAGAGTTCGACTCCGGCTTGCTGCGCCATACGGACGTAACGGGCGGCATAGGCTGGCCCGCTGATGAAGCGGTGCAGATCGCGCGTGCCGAAGCCGATGTGATCCGAGTGGCGTGGGATGCCGCCCGCCTGCTGCTCCCGATCCGCTGCGATCACGTGATCGACGCCAAGCCGCTTGAGTTCAATCGCGGCGGCTAATCCCGACGGCCCCGCTCCGATGATCAGCACGTCCGCGCTGTGGGTGTTCATGAGCGCGCCTCCTTGCTGGCGAGCAGCGCAGACACCTCAGCGGCGCAGTAAAAGCCCTGACAGCGCCCCATCTGCGCGCGTGTGCGCCGCCGCAGACTGTCAGGCGAACAAGCGGGAATCGGCGTGTGCAGCGCGTCGAGGATTTCGCCGCGTGTGACCCGCTCGCAGTGGCAGACGATCCGCCCGTAATCGGGATTCTGGTGGATCAGGTCATCCGACTGGTACGGTCGCGGAAAGGCTTCGCCCAGATTCGGCATCTGGATCGATTTGAACTCGGCTTTGCGCTGCTGTTTCAGCCCCGCTTGCCCCAGCAGATCGAGCGCATATTCGGCAATCGCCATCGATCCGCTCAATCCGGTTGAGCGGATTCCGCCGAGGCACAGGTAGCGGGCTTCTTCATGCAGATAAATCTGCAAATCATCGTGCTGGGTCGAGGCGCGCAGGCCGGAATACATCGCCGTGACTTCCTCGTCGAGCAGGCTCGGCAGAATCCGCCGTCCCTTGTCGAGCAGCATGGCGATCCCGTCAGCGGTTGTCTCGGTCGCCGTTTTGTCGTTCAGGTTTTCCGCCGTCGGGCCGAGCATGACGTTGCCGAACACCGTCGGGCTGATCAGCACGCCCTTGCCCATCTTGGTTGGCACGGGCAGCAGAATGTGATTCACCAGCCCGCGCGCCATTTTGTCAAAGACGATCAGTTGCCCGCGCCGGGGGATCACGCCGAACTCGTCGTAGCCGAGCATCCGGTTAATCACGTCGCTGTACAGCCCTGCCGCGTTGACCAGATAGCGGCACGTGATCGTCTCGTTCGGGCAAGCGAGCCGATAATCGCCTTCGGGCGTGCGCTCAATCGACGTGACGGGAGAATTGAGCCGCAGCGTCACGCCGTTGATCACGGCCTGAGTCGCGTAGGCCAGCGGTGGCGTGAACGGGCAGATGATGGCTTCGCGCGGGACTTCAATCGCGCCCAACGCCCCTTGACCGATGTGCGGCTCGCGGCGATACAACTCGTCTACCGAAATCTGCCCCACGTCCGGCGAGCCGTTCTCGTGTGCCACTTCGACAATGTGCGCCAGCGCGTCCAGTTGATCCTGATCCCACGCCACCAGCAGCGCGCCCAGCCGCTCAATCGGGATGCCGACCTCAGCGCTGTAGGCGTTCAGCAGTTGATTGCCGCGCTTGACCATGCGCGTTTCGAGATAGCTCGGCTTGCCGTCGAATCCGGTATGCAGGATGGCGGTGTTGGCCTTGCTCGTCGCCGCGCCCACGTCCTCGCCCGCTTCGATCAGAATGCAGCGCAGATCATACTGCGCCAGTTCCCGCGCGACCGCCGCGCCGACTACCCCCGCGCCGATTACCGCTACATCATAAACATCAGCCATGCTCATGCCACGCTTTCAAATGCCGGATCGCCGCGTTGAAGCGATCTAAGTGTGCCTGCCGCTGATCCTCGGAGATCGACGGCTGATAAACCTGCGCGATTTGCACGCGCCGCGTGATCTGCGCATCGCTTGACCAGACATCCGCCGCGCGCAGCGTCAGCGCGCCGACCCCGCTGGCCGTCGCTTCAGCGTTGGCGACGACCTCCACGGGCAGGCCGAGCAAATCAGCCTGAATCTGCATCATCGACCTGCTCGCCGTCAAGCCGCCATCAACGCGCAGGCTGGAAATCGCCAATTGTGCATCGTCCGCCATCGCGCTCACAATCTGCGCGACGTTCGCGGCGATCCCTTCGAGCACTGCCCGCGCTAGCTGCGCCTTGCTCGTGCTCAAATCGATTCCGAGCCATGCCCCGCGAATCGAGCGTTCCCAGTAGGGCGCGCCGAGGCCGACCTGCGCCGGAATCCACAGCGCGCCGCCTGAATCGCTGGCTTCAGCACATAGATCGTCCAATGCTTCGGCGCTCGGCAGCAACCCCAGTTGATCGCGCAGCCAATTGATGCTCGCCGCCGCCGTGAATACCCCGCCATCGAGTCCGTAAGTCGCCGCCGCGCCGCGCCTCCAGGCCAGCAGCGTCAAGAGATCGTGCCTGCTGGCAACCGGAGCCGCGCCCGTGTTCAGGTTGATGAAACAGCCCGTGCCATAGGTCGCCTTGATCTGTCCAGCGTTCAGGCAGCCCTGCCCGATCATCGCGGCAGGCTGATCGACCAAGCTGACGCGGATCGGCACACCCTGACACGCCAGTTCCGAAGCGGCGACCAGGCCAAATTCGCCTTCGGAGGGCAGCACCTGCGGCAAAATTGCTGCCGGAACGCCGAACATATCGAGCAGATAGCTGTCCCATTCAAGTGTATGGATGTTGAACAGCAGCGTGCGCGAGGCGGTCGATACGTCGGTAACGAACGCCTTGCCATCCGTCAGCTTCCAGATCAGCCAGCTATCGAGCGTGCCGCAGCGCAGCCGATCCACGCTTGAGCCTTGCGGCGCGTTGTCGAGCAGCCATTGAATCTTGCTGGCCGAGAAGTACGAATCAAGTTTTAAGCCCGTGCGCCGCGCCACGTCGCGCGCCGTCGCCGCATCCTGCGCGAGCCAATCGATCCGCGCCTGCGTGCGCGTATCCTGCCAGACGATCACGTTGGAGAGCGGCTGCCCGGTCTGCGCGTCCCACAGCACGACGCTCTCGCCCTGATTGGCGATGCCGACGCCAGCAATTTCATTTGTGCTGATTTTCGCCTGCGCGACCACCTGATTCATCAGGTCGAGCGCGTTGTGCCACAGTTCGAGCGGGTCTTGCTCGACCCAACCGGGCGCGGGATAGATTTGGCGGTGCGGTCTGTCGGCGTAATGCGTGATCGTGCCGCTTTCATCCAGCAGGCCGACGAACGTCCCGGTCGTGCCCTGATCCACGCACAGCGCGTACCTGCTCATGACGAAGCAGCGGGAGCCATCTCATCGACCACCGCGCGCAGCACGTCGGCGTGATTGCTCATGATCGCGTCCACGCCCA
>DASZXN010000634.1:0-2364 GCA_035545875.1 Phototrophicaceae bacterium | reverse complement strand
TGGTCCGTCCGACCATGCAGCCATCGAAAAGGCTGCTGAGCTTCTCTCGCATCTCTGCCGGCGCCATCCAATTGTTGGTCGGCCCCGCATCGTCGGCCATTTCCGAGCAGATGAAGGTGCGGCTTTCGACGCGCGCGACGTCCTTCGGGTCGGATGCGGCGTAAAAGCTGTTCGGGCGCTTTTCGGCATTAAGCTGCTTCAGCGTGCCAGCGGCGACGAGTTCAGATGTCAGCCGTTCCCACTCGGCCTCGGAGCCATCGCACCAATAAACACGATCAGGCTTGGCCAGCGCGGCGATGCTTTCCACCCACGCGACGAGCTTCTTGTTGTTGGTCGGCGCTGGCAGCAAGCCAGGAATTTTAGCGTCCACGGAATCTCTCCGAAGCGCTGGCCGTGAAGGCAGCGCGATCTCATCACACAAATGTGCGAGGCGGCGTTCAAGTCAAACGCGTTCTGCGCCGCCGTTGTCACCTACAGGGTTAATTCGCCTCGCCTCGTACGAGCAATCCAGGTTTTGCATTGCTGCTTTGTCATCGTGTCGCAGAGGCGACGGCAGTTGCGAATTCATAACTAGCAGGTTATGAAAAGACATGACGTTGGCGGAGAATCTGTTCGAAAGCCTGGGCGATCGAACTCGACGGTCTATTTTTGAGCGCTTGGCTGTCGAGGGTGAGCTGACTGTGCACGCTCTGACCGCCAAGGCAGGCGTCTCACAACCAGCAGTTTCAAAACACCTCGGCATCCTCAAGGGCGCGGGGCTGGTGCGCGCCCGCCGCGATGGCCGGGAGACGCACTACAGCGCCCAGCCGCAAGCGTTGGGACCGCTGGTGGATTGGATCGGTTTCTATGGCTCATTCTGGCGCGAGAAGTTCGATCGCCTGGACGAACTCTTGAGCAGGATGGATCAATAGCATGTCCAACGCAGGCGAAACCCGATCGGTCATCGTCGAGCGCACCTTTGCGCATGCGCCGGAAAAGCTTTGGCGCGCGCTCACGCAGCCGCACCTGATCGGCGAATGGCTGATGCAGAATGATTTTGCGCCGAATGTCGGCCATCGTTTCAAATTGCGCGGCGATTGGGGTGGTGTGCTCGATTGCGAGGTGCTCGTGGTCGAGCCAAACCACACCCTCTCCTATACCTGGGATTTTGCCTCCGATGATCCGAACTTCGCGCTGCGGAGCGTGGTGACGTTCACACTGACGCCGGCGGGCGCTGGGACGCAGTTGCGCGTCGAGCAAGCTGGTTTTCGGTCCGATCAGAAGCAAGCGCTCGGCGGCGCGAAGTTCGGTTGGGAAAAATTCCTCGGCAATCTTGAACAGACACTGGCGCGGCTGGAATGAGCAAGAAGGCGACAACGGATTGGCGCGCTGAAACGCTGGCGCGCGTGGGCGTGCTGATTAAGGAGGCTGTTCCCGACGTGGTTGAGGAAGCCAAGTGGAAGAAGGCGTCCAATCCCTCCGGCGTGCCGACCTGGTCGCACGAGGGCATCATCTGCACCGGCGAAACTTACAAGGACAAAGTCAAGCTCACCTTCGCGCGCGGTGCGGCGCTGCCTGATCCTGCCGGGCTTTTCAACTCCAGTCTCGACGGCAACGTGCGCCGCGCGATCGACATCCACCAGGGTGACAAGCTCAACGAGAAGGCGCTGAAGGCGTTGATCCGGGCCGCTGTTGCGCTGAACGCGGCGAAGAAATCGAAGCGCGCTTAGGTCGGCTGTGTGGCTGCCCAATCGTGGACGATGCCTTCCAGTACGTTGAGCGGCACCGCGCCGTTGGCCATCAGTAGGTCGTGATACTGCTTGAGGTCGAAGCGCGCGCCGAGGGTTGTGGTTGCGTCTTGGCGCAAACGATTGATGGTCTGCCGGCCGATCATGTAGGCGCAGGCTTGCCCCGGCTGCACGCAATAGCGTTCGATCTCGGTAGTGATCGAGGTGAGCTTGTCGCCCGTGGCGTCGTGCATGGACTGGATCGCCTGCTCGCGCGTCCAGCCTTTCGCGTGCAGGCCGGTGTCGCAAACCAGCCGCGAAGCGCGGAAGGTCGCTGATTGCAGGAAGCCCAAGCGGCCGAGTGGATCGTTCTCGTACACGCCGAGTTCGTCGGCGAGCTGTTCGGCGTAGAGTCCCCAGCCCTCGCTGAATGAACTGAAGCCAAGCAGCGCGCTGCGGATGAACGGGATCGAGCCGCTCTCCTGCTGGATCGAAATCTGCCAATGATGACCCGGCACGCCCTCGTGGTAATTGAGCGTCGGCAGTTTGAATTTCGGCCATTCGGCGGTGTCGCGCAGATTGATGTAATAGGCGCCCGGCCGTGAGCCATCGAGCGACCCGCGCTGGTAGTAGCCGCCTGGCGCGCCAGCTTCGGTGT
>DASZXN010000633.1:0-3916 GCA_035545875.1 Phototrophicaceae bacterium | reverse complement strand
GGATGCGCTGAACGGCAACCCGCGTTTTGCCGCCAATCGACCCGAATGGGATCAGGCAGCGGAGCGCATTCGGCTGGTGGACGGCGACACGGAACTGCTGCCGGGACTGAATCTGATCGAGACGAGTGGACACGTGCCGGGACATCAATCAGTGCTGGTGCGACTGCCCAAAACGGGACTAGTTCTCCTGACCATTGACGCGGTGGCCTTCGGCGGGGGCTTTACCCGTGACGACAAGGACGACGGGACTCAACCCGATGGCGCAGCAAGCCGCGCCAGTCGGATTAAACTGCTTGATCTGGTCGAACGGGAGCAGATCGGGCTGGTGATTTTCGGTCATGACATCGAGCAGTGGAAACGGCTGAAAAAGCTGCCGGAGTCTTACGAGTGAGGATATCTGGGCATCGTGCCGTGTCCAGAAGGGGATTGCGCGATGAATGCTGACGCTTTTCGCCAGGGGATTATCTGCTGATGACAGGTACACCGCTCACCCATCCCAGCCATATCTGCCGTGAAGGGTTAATCCCCCATTTTGTCGAAGTTAATGGATTGCAGTGAACCACGTTATAATCCGTCCCAGTGAACGCGTAGGGCCAGGTGTCCGTTGGACGTGGCAAGAAGGGATCACAGGATGAAGCTGATTATGACTATCGTAGAAAAACTGGATGTCAGCCCGCTGATGAGCGCGCTCACCCAGCAGCAGATTCGGGTCACCCACGTCAGCAGCACTGGCGGTTTCCTCGATCCGGGTAAATCCACGTTGCTGATTGGCGTGGACGACGCGCGCGTATCTCAGGTCATGCGAATAGTGGCAGATTTGGCAGGCCCACATGAAACCTTTTTGCCAGAGCCGCATGAAACGGTTGGCTCCTATGCGAATTATGAGGCACCGTCCCTGACCGGCACGACGGGTTTCATCGTGGGCAGCTTCACGGCTTTTGTCCTGAATGTCGCTCAGTTCGAGCAGGTCTAAGCGCTGTCGAAATGAAGGGGATGATCCCCTTTTCAAAACTTGAACCTGATCCTCCCTTGACCCTCCAATCGCTTTGTCGATTTCTTGTCCACGAGCCGTTGATCCGGCACGTTCTTTCCGCTCGACGCGAGCGCTGTTTCAGCCGAATTTGTCGCTCAAATTTGTCCAATTGAGCGCGAATTTGCCTGAAAAATAATTTGTCGATTTGGTGAATTGCTTGACAGTCCAATAAAATCTCGTTACTCTAAAACCAATCTACATCAACAATGACGTTGATCCAGACGAGTACACCTCAAAGCGGTGTTCCAGAGAGTCGCCGGGGCTGAGAAGGCGGCACACGCGCAGGGGTCGAATGGACTGGGGAGTTGTTCGGGCGAAAGAGACACCTCGATTAGCTCGCACCGGGAGACGCGCACCCGTTATCAAGGCGCAGCGTATATACGAACGCCGTCAGGTTTTCGTCCGCACGCTGAAAGAGCGGCTGTGATCTGCGGATCATGGCAAGCAAGGTGGCACCACGGGAACCGCTTCTCGTCCTTGATACGGGAAGCGGTTTTTATTTGCCTGCGTTCAAGGAGGTGAAGCATGGTTCTCTCTCCCACGCTCGCGCGCCCGGCGGTGCTGCCCAGCCGTGAGCAAATCGATCAACTGTTCGAGCAGGGCGATCTCGTCCCCGTGTATCGCACGCTGCTCGCCGATTTGGAGACGCCCGTCTCGGTCTACATGAAGCTGACGCAGACTGGCAGCGTCTCGTTTCTGCTCGAAAGCGTCGAGGGCGGCGAGCGCGTTGGCCGTTATTCGTTCCTCGGCGTCAACCCCAAAGGCGTGATCAGCGTCAAGAACGGAGAGGTCGTTCGAACGCTGCACGGCGTCACGACCAGCCGTCCGCTCAACGAAGGCGAAGACCCGCTTCATGCCGTCGAGAAGGAATTCGGGCGCGTCACTCCGGTGCGCATTGAAGGGCTGCCGCGCTTCATCGGCGGCGCGGTTGGCATGTTGAGCTACGACATCGTGCGCTACTTCGAGCGCCTGCCTGATACCGCCACGCACGATCTCGACGTGCCCGACGCGGCTTTCATGCTGATCGACACGCTGGTGATTTTCGATCACGCCAAGCATCAACTGATTATTCTGGCAAATGCCCACAACACCGATGGCGCGGACGCCGCCTACGACGAGGCCGTTCAGCGCATCGAGGCGATCACCGATGCACTGATGCAGCCGCTGGTCATCCCGCCGACGCACAGCGATCCGGTCGATGATGAGCTGCACTCCAACGTCACGCCCGATCAGTACGAGGAGAATGTCCGCCGAGCGAAAGAGTACATTGCCGCTGGCGACGCCTTCCAGATTGTGATTTCGCAGCGCCTTACCCGTAAAACCAGCGCTTCACCCCTGACCATCTACCGCGCATTGCGGGCAACGAATCCATCGCCGTATATGTTCCTGCTGCGCTTCAGCGAGGATTTCACGCTGGTTGGCGCATCGCCGGAGATGATGGTGCGGCTCGACGGCGGCACGGCGACTGTCCGCCCGATTGCCGGATCGCGCCCACGCGGAAAAGACGAGGCCGAAGATCAGCGCCTCGAAGCCGAAATGCTGGCTGACCCGAAAGAGCGTGCCGAACACGTCATGCTGGTCGATCTCGGTCGCAACGATCTCGGTCGCGTCTGCGACTACGGGACGGTCAAGGTCACCGACATGATGTACGTCGAGCGCTACTCGCACATCATGCACATCGTCAGCAACGTGCAGGGCAAACTGCGCGCTGGCCTGAACGCCTTCGACCTGATCCGTGCGACGTTTCCGGCAGGCACATTGAGCGGCGCGCCCAAAGTCCGCGCGATGGAGATCATCGAGGAACTCGAAGGCACACGGCGCGGGCCATACGGCGGCGCGGTTGGCTACTTCAGCTTCGACGGCTCGATGGATACCTGCATCACCATCCGCGCGGCGCTGATGCAGGGGAACACCGTCACGATTCAGGCAGGGGCGGGCTTGGTCGCGGACAGCGTGCCAGCGAATGAGTATCAGGAGACGCTCAACAAAGCCCGCGCGCTCGCCGTGACCATTCGCCGCGCCGAGCAGGGGTTGTTGTGAGCAGAGTTATTGGTCTTTAGTGATTGGTTTTTGGTTAAAGATCATTCGCTATTCGCAAGAGCCGTTCGTACAATCGGCGCATTGACTAAGAACCAAAAACTAAAAACTAATCACTCAGGAGTGATACACCATGACCGTCAAACGCATCGTCTTCATTCGCCCCGGCGAAACTGACTGGAATCGGCTCGGACGCTGGCAGGGTTGGGTCAGCATTCCGCTCAACGATCTGGGCGTGCGGCAGGCGCGCGCGCTGGCGAATTTCATCCGGCACATCGGTATGGGCGCGCTCTACACCAGCGACCTCAAGCGCGCGCAGCAAACCGCCGACTGCCTCGCGGAACAACTTGCCTTTCAGCCGATCCCGGATGCCCGCCTGCGCGAACGCAGCATTGGCCTCTGGCAAGGGCTAACACAGGCCGAGTTGAGCGCGTGGTATCCCGACGAATATGCCGCGATGCTCAAGGATGCGCATCACTATCGCGTTCCCGGCGGCGAATCGCGGGCTGAAGTGCTGGCGCGGGTCAAAGAAGCGGTCGATGAGATTCTCGGCAAGGAGACGAGCGAGACCGTTGGCATCCTCTCGCATACGACGGCGATCAAGGTGCTGCTGGCGGACATGATCCCCGGCTACAACCCGCTCGACGTTGATCTCGACAACACCTCGGTGACGACCATCCATCGCGGCGACACGGGTTGGGAAATCGTCGCCGTCGATGACGTGATGCACCTCGAACATCTGGAACGTCGCGCGTTCCGCGAACTGGAAGGCAAACCATGATCCTCGTGATCGACAACTACGACAGCTTCACCTACAACCTCGTCCAGTTTTTGGGCGAGATGGGC
>DASZXN010000632.1:0-4052 GCA_035545875.1 Phototrophicaceae bacterium | reverse complement strand
CAGGGACAGCTCGACCAGAAACTCGCGGAACGCATGGCCGGCAGCAGATCGGCGGATCGGCTGGTGTCGGCGATGGTCCGCAAAATCGAGCATCGCAGCCGCAAAGAAGCGCTACCTGTGCGAGGGAAACTGAGCGGAGGCGGGGCGTCTGCTAACGTGGCGAAAGGCAAGCTTCTTGACGTTGTCAGTGGCGGCTCTACGACCGAAATCGCGGGGGTGAACTGATATGTCACGCCAGGCGATCGAGCTTGAGAATGTCCTGCAAATGCTGATTGAGGAGCATCGGCGGATGCTGGCGCACGTCGATGCGCAGCAGAGCGCGATGAAGAAGCTCCAGCTTGATGCGATGCAGGACTGCATGCACCGCCAGGAATCGTGCCGCCTGCGGATCGCGGCGCTGGACAATCGCCGGCGGCTGCTGGCGCAGCAGATCGCGAAATTGTGCAAGGTGAATGGTGAACTGACGCTGTCGCAGATCGCGACCGTCTTTCCGCAGCATGGAACAAGGCTTGTGGCGCTGCGGGATGAGCTCAAAGCGCTCGTGCAGCAGGTGGCCGACCGCACGAACGTCGCGGGGCGTCTCGCGGCGGCGGTGCTCGGGCACCTCAACACCGCGATGCGCCTTTTCGCCGGCGCCGTCGGCCAGGCCGGCGTCTACACGAAACACGGCACCCCGCGGGTAGCCGGCAGAATCGGCGTCATGGACGCCGTCGGATAACGCGACAAAACCGGGACGGGGACGGTTTTGCGATCATAAAACCGGGACGGGGACGGTTTCTGTCATGCGGTTTTTCGGGACTTTTGGTGGAGTATTTTTGTAGAATAGTGTGATTCGCAATGTCTTTGATCGGCGCGCTAAACATCGGCAAGTCCGCACTGGCGGTTTCGCAGGCGGCGATTCAGGTGACGGGGAACAACGTCGCCAACGCCGGCAATGCCGACTACACGCGCCAAGTCGCCAATCAATCTCCCAATAAAGACCAGCAGATTCAGCAGGGGATTTACGTCGGCACCGGCGTCAATCTCGATTCGATCCAGCGCCAGATCGACGAAGCGCTGCAAAGCCGAATTCGCAGCAGTGTCAGCGACGATGAAGCCGCCGGCACCACGCAGCAATGGATGGGGCGCATCGAGTCGCTCTTCAACGAGCTGACCGATCAGGATCTCTCCACCCAGCTTAGCACCTTCTTCAATAGCTGGTCGGACTTGGCGAACAAGCCCCAGGACATTGGCCTTCGGCAGGTTGTCATTCAGAATGGCGATAGCCTCGCTCAAGGCGTGAAGGATCTTTACAGCCAGCTCGATTCGCTTCAGTCGGATGTCGATGACCGCACCACCGCGCTCGTTGGCAACGCCGATGAACTTGCAGGTCAGATCGCTAATCTCAATGGACAGATCGTCACCGCCGAAGGCGGCGGCATGGGGCAGGCCAATGCACTGCGCGATCAGCGCGATGCGGTCCTCAAGCAGCTTGCGCAGCTCATGGACGTCAAGACCGTCACCCACGACAACGGCGTGATGGATGTTTATGTCAATTCCGAGCCGCTCGTGCTCGGCACCGACAGCCGCGGCGTTGGCTTCCGAACCGAAACCGTCGATAACAAGCTCGAAACCGCCGTCACCATCAAACAGACCGACGGCGCTGTGAAGCTCACGACCGGCCAGCTTGGCGCGCTTCAGGGCGTGCGCGATTCGATCGACAGCGTGATGGACAAGGTCAACACGCTCGCGCAGAACATCATCTTCGAGCTGAACAAGATCCACTCCTCTGGCCAGGGGCTTGAAGGACTCAGCACCGCCAGCTCGGCGAACCTGGTTGATCAAACCGACGTCGCGCTCAACAGCGACCAGAGCGGCCTGGATTTCAAGGCGCAGACCGGCAGCTTCGTCGTGCATGTGACCAACAAGCTCACGGGTCTTTCCACCAGCACGCTCGTGCAGGTCGATCTGGACGGCGTCAACGGCAACGACACCACGCTCGAATCGCTCCAGGCCCAGCTTGATGGCATTGCAGGGATTACCGCGTCGATCAGCGGCGGGCGGCTCTCGATCAAATCCGACAGCTCTGATTTGCAGTTCAGCTTCTCGCAGGACAGCAGCAATACGCTGGCGGCCCTGGGGATCAACTCGTTCTTCAGCGGCACCGGCGCCGGAGATATGGCCGTCAGCGACACGATCTCAGGGAATCCATCGCTCCTGGCGGCCGCCAAGAACGGTGAGCACGGCGACAACCAGACTGCGCTGGCGATCGCCGGCCTGGAATCCGCCGCTGTCGAGGGCCTGGGCGGCGCGAGCATGAAGGACACGTACGAAGCGATGGTGAACGGCGTCGCGACCAGCTCCCAATCCGCCAAAAACAACGCGGATGCGGCCTCGACGATCCGCCAGACGCTCGAAGCCCAGCGCGAAGCGCTCAGCGGCGTGAGCCTGGATGAAGAAGCCGTCAACCTGATCAAGCAGCAGCGCGCCTTCCAGGGCGCCGCGAAGCTGATCAGCACAGTGAACGAAATGATGCAGACATTGTTGAATATGACGTAAGGAAACCACAGATGAACACAGTGGAACACAGATAAGACAACTGGACGAAATTGCTGTGTATCTGTGTTCATCTGACTTCGGCGAGCTCAGTCGAGTCGTGTTCATCTGTGGTTCCAATCTGAATTTGAGCGAATATGGCCATTCTGCCTCTACAACTCGCGCGTGTGAGCAATCTGCTGCGGACCAGCGTCTCGCAGTCGCAGATGGCCAAGACCCAGGCCTCGCTGTTGGAGGTTCAGAACGAGCTCTCGACCGGCAAGAAGCTCAACTCGCCAAGCGACGATCCCGGAGATGCAGCGATTGCGCAGCAACTGCGGAAACTGCTCGAACAGCGGGATGCCTATTCAGCGAACCTCAAGAGCGCGGGCGCCAAGCTGGGCGAAGTGGATACCACCCTGGGCGACCTGAGCGATCTGCTCCAGCAGGCGCAGACGATCGCATCGGCCAACGTCGGCTCCGACGTCACCGACGACGCGCGCCAAAGCGCCGCCGCCGTGGTCGATTCGATCTATCGGCAATTGCTCGACACTGGAAACCACCAGTTCGACGGCGTCTACGTCTTCGGCGGCGACCGCTCAACCCAAGCCCCGTTCGTCGAGACCGCTGGCGGAGTGAAATTTGTCGGCACCAGCGACGTCCTCAAGAACACCTTCGACGAGAACGTCACGCTTCCTTTCATGGTCGATGGCGAACAGGTGTTCGGCGCGCTCTCCTCGCGCGTCGAGGGAAAGGCCGATCTGACGCCGACGCTATCGCTCACGACGCGGCTCTCGGACCTGCGCGGCACCTCCGGCAATGGCATTGCCCTGGGCGCGATCCAGATCAGCAACGGCGTGGACAGCGCCGTCGTCGATCTCTCCAAGGCTGACTCGATCGGGGACGTGGTCAGCGCGATCAACAACGCCGGCGTCGGTTCGATTACGGCGTCGATCTCTTCCGATGGAATGGGGCTACAGCTTGACACGAGCGGCGCTGACAACATCAGCGTTACCGAGATGGGCAGCGGCACGACCGCCAGCGACTTGGGCATTCTTCAGCAGGTGGGAACCGGCGCGGGAAACTCCGTGGTTGGTGACAGCGTGCAGGCCAAGCTCACGCTCCTCACGCCGCTGGCGAGCCTCCGCGGCGGGCTGGGGATCGACACCGTCAATGGGCTAACAATCACCAACGGGCTGATTACCAAGAACATCGATCTCTCCAGCGCGACAACCGTGGAAGACCTGCTCAATGCGATCAACGGTTCGGGCACCGCGGTGCGTGCGGAGATCAACTCGTCGGGCAGCGGCATCAACATCTTCAACCCCACGCAGGGGACGAACATGATGATCGCCGAAAACGGCGGTACGACCGCCGCGGACTTGGGCGTGCGAAGCTTTGAGCCATCCACGCCGCTGGCGGAGTTGAATGGCGGGAAGGGGATCGGCACCGTCGATGGGAACGACATCCAGGTCACCGACAGCGCCGGCGTCAGCTTCCAGGTGGATCTGAGCGGGCTGAACACGGTGCAGGACGTG
>DASZXN010000631.1:0-5600 GCA_035545875.1 Phototrophicaceae bacterium | reverse complement strand
CACAAGCGCTTTCCCTACGAAGACCTGATCGCGGAGAACCATCGGCGCGGCTACAACGACTACGAGTACGAACTGCTGGACACAGGCGTGTTCGAGGACAACCTGTACTTCGACGTGTTCGTGGAGTACGCCAAAGCCGACCAGAACGACATTCTGGTGCGGATCGAGGTGATCAACCGGGCGCAGCAGAGCGGCGAATGCGTCGTCATGCCGCAGTTGTGGTTTCGCAATACGTGGAGTTGGGGCTATCCCACAGGCCCGCTCAACGACGTGGACGGCAAGCCGACGCTCTATCGCACCGATGCCGTTGAACACGCCATGACGATCCGCACGAAACACCCGACCGACGGCAGCGACGGCGATTATCTGCTCTACGCTGAAGGCGAACCCGAACTGATGTTCACCGAAAACGAGAGCAACAATGAACTGCTGTTCGGAACGCCAAACGACTCGCCTTACGTCAAGGACGCCTTTCATCGCTACATTGTCGGCAACGAGAAAGAAGCGATCAACCCGGATGAAAGGGGCACAAAAGCGGCGGCCATCTACCGGCTGAACCTGCAACCCGGCGAATCGCAGGTGATCCGCCTGCGCCTGACGAACGTGGCGAATCAGCGCCCGTTCCTGCATTTTGACGAGTTCTACGAGCAGCGCATCCAGGAAGCTGACGAATTCTACGACGCGGTGCAAAGCTCCGCGCTAAAAGCCGAAGCACGGGCGATCCAGCGGCAGGCGTTTGCCGGAATGCTTTGGTCAAAACAGCTTTACTATTACGACGTGGAACAATGGCTCGACGGCGATCCGGCCTCACCACCGCCGCCGGAGAATCGCAAAGATGGGCGCAACTCGCTGTGGGAGCACCTGAACAACTTCGACGTGGTTTCGATGCCGGATAAGTGGGAATATCCCTGGTACGCCAGTTGGGATTTAGGTTTCCACTGCATTTCGCTGGTGCTGGTCGATGCCGATTTCGCCAAGCGCCAGTTGGAACTGCTCACGCGCGAATGGTACATGCACCCCAACGGCCAGCTTCCCGCCTACGAATGGTCGTTCAGCGACGCGAATCCGCCCGTGCACGCCTGGGCAGCGTGGCGCATCTACCAGATCGACGGCGTGCAGAGCGGCAAGAAGGATCGCGCTTTTCTGGAGGGCATTTTCCAGAAGCTGCTGCTCAACTTTACGTGGTGGGTCAACCAGAAGGATGCCGAGGGCAAGAACGTCTTTCAGGGCGGCTTCCTCGGCCTCGACAATATCAGCGTGTTCGACCGCAGCGCTAAACTGCCCTTCGGCGGGCAAATCGATCAGTCGGACGGCACGTCGTGGATGGGCTTCTACAGCCTGAACATGCTCAAAATCGCGCTCGAACTTGCCAAAGACGACCCGGTTTATCAGGATATGGGCACCAAGTTCTTCGAGCATTTTCTCGCCATCGCCCGCGCGATCTCCGGCTCGGATGGCAGACACGAATCGCTCTGGGACGACAACGACGGTTTCTTCTACGATCAGCTTCACCTGCCCGACGGCACAATCCAGCCGCTTAAAATCCGTTCGCTGTGCGGGTTGATGTCGCTGCTGGCCGTCGAGACGTTGGAACCAGAACTGCTCGAAGCGCTGCCCGATTTCCGACGCCGGACACTCTGGTTCATCACCAACCGCCCCAACCTGATTGGCAACATGGCGAGCACCGAAGTCCCCGGCCTCGGCGAGCGCCGTCTGATCTCGATTCTGACGAAAGATCGGCTCACCAAAGTGCTGACCTACATGCTCGACGAAACCGAGTTCCTGTCGGACTACGGAATTCGCTCGGTTTCCAAGTATCACGAGGCCAATCCCTACAACTTCAGCGTCGATGGCACGACCTTCACCCTGAGCTACCAGCCCGCCGAGTCACACAGCGGTTTGTTCGGCGGCAACTCGAACTGGCGCGGCCCGGTCTGGTTCCCGATCAACTATCTGGTGATCGAGTCGCTGCAAAAGTTCTACTACTACTACGGCGATGACTTCAAAATCGAGCTGCCGACCGGATCAGGCAAGCTGGTCACGCTCGGCCAGGTAGCGACCGAGCTATCGCACCGGCTGATCCGTCTGTTCCTGCGCAACGAGAACGGCTGCCGCCCGATTTACGGTGATACGGAAATCCTCCAGACCGATCCCTACTGGCGCGACCTGATCCTGTTCAACGAATATTTTCACGGCGACAACGGCGCGGGGTTAGGCGCAAGCCATCAAACGGGCTGGACAGGATTGATCGCCAAGCTGCTGCAACAGTCCGGCGGGTCGGTGTAAACCAGCGCTCTGTTTGACCCCGCCTCCTGCCCCCTCTCCGATTTCAACTGAGGAGGGGACAGGCTTGAAATTGAGAGAAAATCCGACGCGCGGATCGTCTGTAGGGGCGGGTCTATGACCCGCCCTCACGAGAACAAATTCGCCTTGTGTCAACCTAATCTCAAAAGGTGTCCTCTCCTCAGCCGATTTCAAGGAGGGGAAAGAGCAAAAGCAAAGTGTGTTTCTCCCCTTCTCCCCGCGTGCGTGGGAGAAGGGGCGGGAGTTGAGGGGTTGAGATGTCCCTACGCCTGCCCTGTGCTTGACGAATTTCACCGAAACTCGTGTTTCTGGAATCGCCATCTTACGTTAAGATGATAGCGAGATCGGTGAACCACCTGAAAAGCGTAGCTGATGGGCGATTTTATCCGTTACATCCTCACAGGCGAGCATGACCTCTCGCTGGACGTGATCGAAGCGGGGCTGAAGGCCGTCGATGCCGAGTTCTCGCTGTTCCGCGACCCGGCGACGACCAACAGCGCTGACGTGCTGCATGGCTCCGAGGTCATGGGCGAGATCGAGATCAACCGCCCTGCCGATCAGGAATTTCAGGAGGACATCGAAGACCTGCGCGACGAACTTAGCTACATCGACGATCAGGACACGACGCGGGTCGCGCAGTTCCTCGCGCAGGCGACGGGTATGGTCGCTTTCCAGTTGGTCGAGTCCGGCCACGACAACTATCGCTGGATTGACCCATTCTGGGACTGGCTGTTCGACCACTATCCCGGCGTGCTGCAAATTGACGAAGAAGGCTACTACAGCATCAGCGAGCAGTTGCTCACGACTTACTGATGAGCGCAAAAGTGAGAATTATCACATTTTTGTTATGAATTAAGGCGGATGCAAGTTTCGCCAGAATCAAGGGCTGTGTATAATCGGGAAAGATAAGTTTATGGCAGGGGGTTATGAGATGAAGCGAATTCTGTTCGTGGTTCTTATGCTCGTTCTGGTTTTGGGCGCGGCGCTGCCGACCTTCGCTCAGGCCACGCCGGTCGCGTCGGTCAACACCGGCGAGTTGAACGTCCGCACGGGGCCGGGGATGCAGTATGGCTCGGTTGCCAACCTGCCGTTCGGCTTCGGCGTCAACATGCTCGCCCGCAACTCGCAGGGCAACTGGATTCTGATCGCGCTGACCAATGGTCAGACGGGCTGGGTGAACGTTCAGTTCCTGTTCACGCAGTACCCGACCCACAATCTGCCCGTCAGCGACGCGCCGGTTGCGCAGACCTTCACCCCGACGGGCGTTGTCAGTGGGTTGCTCGCTATGCCGCTGTATACTGGGCCAAGCTTGCAGAACCCCGTGATCACAACGATCCCGACCGGGACAACGGTGACGCTGCAAGGCCGTAACTACAACTCGACGCTGGCACTGGTGCTCCTGCCCGATGGCGTGACCGCAGGCTGGGTGCAGGCTGCTGCCCTGACCACGAATGTGCCCGTGCGCAGCCTCGGTTTGGCCGATGGCAGCGTGTTCGTGCCGAACGCGCCGGGCTACCCCGGCGAGAACACGACCGGCGGTACTACGGGTTCCGCGCAGAGCTACACCGTTCAGCCGGGCGATACCCTGTGGTCGATTGCGCAGCATTTCGGCGTCTCGATGGACGCGCTGGCCGCCGCCAACAACATCTGGAATTTCAACCTGATTTATGCCAATCAGACGTTGATCATTCCCGGTTGATTTATGCTGTAAGCTCAGGACGCTGCCTGACCGTCAGGCAGCGTCCTGCTCATATTCCCCTCCATACCATCACAGCGCTGATGGTTTTTTGTTGTCTGCCGCTGCCAACCCTGTTTAAGCCCGTGTAAAATGCCTTCACAATTTCGCCCAGCGAATAGTTCTAACTTCTCATGAAGGTGTTACATTTTTGCAACACATTCCTCGTAGCGTATTTTTGTAATTCGCTATAAAGTATCTTATAGACACTTATCCAAACGAAAGAAGACTCTCATGACTCAAGGTTTAAAGAAGACTCACAGACGCTCCGCAATCATCCTGGCAATGGCTCTGGTGCTGATGCTGGTTGCCTCGTTCGCCGCCGTCGCCCCCACCAGCGCAGACGCCTGCACCTGGACTCATAAAATCGAACCCGGCGACACGCTGGGTCTGCTCGCCAGCTTCTATAACACGACCGTCACCAACCTGCTCGCACTCAACCCGTCGATCACCGACGCGAACCTGATCTTCTGGGGCACCAACATCTGCCTTAGCACGACCACGCCGCCGCCCACCCCCTTCCCCGGCAGCTATACTGTTCAGTACGGCGATACGCTGGGCTACCTGGCCTTCAAATTCGGCGCGACGATTGCCGACCTCGCCAAAGCCAACGAGATCAGCAACATTAACCTGATCTTCGCGGGCGCGACGATCAACGTACCGACCACGCCGGAAGCCGCTGCCGCTGGCTGAGTCGATCCAACCGCTGATTCAAGAGAGGGCTTTGTACCCTCTCTTTTGTTTTCTCAACCGAACAGGGAATGCTCGGCGCTGTCGAGCGCGGCGGCAAGCTGGGCTTGATCGCCGCTGCCGCCGCCCTGTGCCATCTGTGCCTGACCGCCGCCGCGCCCACCCACCAGCAATGTCAGCGTTTGTTTGAGCAGCACATTCATATCCTGCGCGAGATCGGCGCTGCGCGCGAACACAAGCTGCGTCTTTTCGCCCGTTGTCCCCAACAAGGCGATCCGCCCCGGCTTCTGGGTGATGCGCGCTGCCAGCGCGCGCACGTCGGCGAAATCGCGCTCGGCAAAGCCCAGCTTGATCACGCGCACACCGTCGTGATCGGGCGCTTCCGCCGCGAGCCGATCCGCTTCAGCGTCGAGCAGCAAACCATTCGCGGTTTTAAGCGCGCGCAGTGCCTCTTTCAAATCCTCCTGAAGCCGCGCGACTGCCGTCGTCACTTCACCGAGGCCGCAGGTCAAATCGGCGGTGAGTTGATTGGCGACGTTATTCTTGTCACGATAATCACGCACGGCGCGCCCACCGCAGCGAAACTCGACGCGTGTTTTGTCGCCACGCTTTTCCAGCTTGAGCAGTTTGATCAGCCCAATCTCGCCCGTGCGCGCGACGTGCGTGCCCCCGCAGGCCGTCACGTCGAAGCCGTCGATGTCGATCACGCGCAAGCCGCCCGTCAGAATATGTTCCGGCAGCTTACGAATACGCACGCCTTCGGTGTCAGTCGGATCGACGATGCGCGCCGTTACGGGACGATCCGCCCAAACAATCTGATTGGCAAGCGTCTCGACGGCGGCAGCAGTCTCGTCCGCCAACCCTGTGCGGT
>DASZXN010000630.1:0-7916 GCA_035545875.1 Phototrophicaceae bacterium | reverse complement strand
CCTGTCGTCGTGTCGGTCAGGGTGACAGTCGCGCCCGCGATGGGCGTTTCATCGGCGTCGTGCGTGCCGTCGCCGTTCGCGTCGAACCAGACGACGCCCGTAATGGTGGCCGGAGCATCGCAGTTGGTTTGCGGCGTGCTGGAAATGTCGCCTGTCGTGAGGGTGGGCTGGCCGTAGCCGCCGCTGATGGTGATTTTGTCATCCGCCGCAAGCAGGATCGTTCCGGTGGTGGTGCTGCCATCGCTTGCGGTGAGTGTATAGTCCTGCTCGGCGATCATCGGGCCGCCGCTGTTGGTAATGGTGAAGGTGACGCCTGTATCGAGCACGCAGTCCATCGTCACGGCAATCACGGGCGGGATAGGTGGATTGCATGGACTATCAGTATCGGGTTGGTAGGTCGCTGTACTGAGCGCCAAACTGGGACGACCGAAACCGCCTTCAAGATTCAGGGTTTCGCCTGCGTGGAGCAAGAACTCAGGCGTCGACTCGACGGTTGCGGTAGCCTGAGCGTTTCCTGCGTCTGCGCTGTTCGGCTGCGCGATGGTGCTGTCCGGGGTGAGGACGTAGACCATCGGTTTCTTCATATCGCCGCCATGATTAGTCATTTGGAATTCCAAGCCGGTGTCTTTGCAGACCATTACAACATCAATCATGGCAGCGGAGGCATCGTCGGTCGCTTCCGCCGTGACTTCGGCAGTTGCTTCGTCGGTACTGACCGGGGTAACGGTCTCGGTGAGGTCGATCTCGGTGGTTTCAGGCGTGACCGTCGCCGTTGTGCGGATGTCCGTCGGCGCGGAGGTCACAACAGAGGTCGCTTCGCTCGTTGAAGCGGGCGGATTGTTCGAGCTTTCCGTTGATTGAGCGGTGGGGGTGTTCGTTGGGTTTTGTGTCGGTGTATCGGTTGATTGCGCAGTGGGCGCATTGGTTGGGGTTTGTGAAGGAATATCGGTTGGGGTTTGTGAAGGCGTATCGGTTGATTGAGCGGTGGGCGCATTGGTCGGATTCTGTGTGGGTACACTGGTTGGCGTGGCGCTGGGCACGTCGGTTGGATTCTGGATGGGTGTATCGGTCGGCGCGTCCGTTGGCGCTGTTGTGGGCGCATTCGTCGGTGCGTCGGTCGGCGCATCGGTTGGAGCGGCGGTGGGACTACCGCTGCTTGGGTCATCGGTAGAATTTCCCTGAGCAACCTGTCTGAAGGTGGCCGCTTCTACGGGTTGTGCCGACAGTCCGGTCGATTGAAGGGTGGCAACCGAGGTCGTGATCAACAAAGCTGCGATGATGATCATGGATGGGAGACGCGGAAAAGGTTTCACTCAGAAATTCCTCGCAACACGGGCAAATAAACGGGATCACGCGCAAACAAAAACAATCCTCAGACCCGAATCAAAGGCGGGCTGAGAGGGGTAAGCGATATGAACTTGGAACTAATGGTTTTTAGGGCAAAACCGTCCCGGCGATGTCAGAGCAGGCACTACACGCAGACGAAGATAAAAACACCATTGAGAGTATATACCAAGCTGGTGTCAATGGAGACAGCCAATACCTAAATTATTTGTGAAAAATGCTATGACTCATCGTTTGGTACTCATGCAGGTCGCTCTCTTAATATACGTGAAAAGAATATTTTAAACAATGTATTTCGCCGTGCGAATAGTTTTTAAACCGTTAGTAAAAACAAACTAAATAAGGCAAATAATAATTTATGTACCATTAAGATTTGTACATTTGTCTTGCTTCGATAGAGAGTCGTGCTTGCATTTGTATCTGTGTCAGGCAGCGAGGCAGCGAACGCTCGGCATATCTGAAAAATCTTAGCTTCGAGAGCGGGTTCATGAAGCTGCTCAAAAGAAGTACGTCGTTCTTACTATGAGCCGACTACGCTCACTCTCCGATGGCCGTAGTCGTCTGTTCTTCGCTTGTCTGCATCGAGCGCAGCGTAACGAACAGTCCAGCGAGTGTCATGATCAGCGCGATGACAAACAGCGGTTCGTAGCCTAAATACTGAGCAATCACGCCGCCGAGGATCGGCGCGATCAGCGAGATCAAGGCGATCAGCGTGTTCGACAGGCCGACATAAATCGGGCGCTGATCGACATGACCGTAGCTAACGATCCAGTGCTGAAAGCCGGAGTTCAGGCTGTTGGTTGAGAGGCCATAGGCCAGAAAGCCGAGATAGAGTGGCACTGGCCCAACTGCGCGCGCCAAGAGCGCACAGATCGGCAGGAGCGCCATGCCGCCGAGTGACAGTTGAATTGCCCGTAAATTGTTGCGGTCACCGAGCCAGGTATAAGCGAGCGCCCCAACCACGCCGCCGACCGTCTGCATCGCCAGCAGCACCGGCACGGCGACATCGCTCGACAGCCCCAGCGATCCAGTCGCGTAGACGATGTAGAAGGGCGCGGCCATCAGGAACAGGTTGGTAAACGCCCGGACAATGATGAACGAGCGAAACGGCACGTCATCGCGCAGCAAGCGCCCCAAATCAGGCAGAAATTCGCTCAGCGCGGGCAGCTTCTCGACCGCTTTGCCGCCGGGAAGTTCGTGAATGAACATGCCAATCGGGATCGTGCAGGCGAACAACAGGCCGGACGCGCCGAACAGGATCGCATAATTATTGGGAAAGCCCGGCCCGGTGGGACTGAGGACGATGGCGATCAGCGGCGTGATGAGCAGCATGATCACGCCCGTGATCGCGTAGGTCAGACCCAACATGCGCGCTCGCCAGCGGTTGTCGAGGCTGGTGCCGATCAGGTCAGACCAGGGAACGCCGACCAGCCCATCGCCAAAACCGGCGAGGCCGTAGCAGATGAAGAACGCGATCAGCACGAGGCCGGGGCGATCTTTGCCGAGCAGCACGGCGATCCCGGCGAAGGTCAGAATCACGAAGCGCACCGGGATGTTCGGGCCGACAAACCACCATTTTTTGCGCTCGTGACGGATGATGAAGCGGGCAATCACGATTTGCGGCAGTGTGAAGCCAATCGACCACAGCGTCCCCGACAGCCCGATTAGAATCTCCGAGCTGGTCAGATGGCGGACAAAATCGGGAATCACGGTGGTCGAGCCGATGATGCTCAAGGCCACGATGAACATTACATTATCGGCGAGAAAGAGCACGAAGTTGCGGCGGTAAATATGCTCGCGTTGCGCGGGCGAGAGTTCCAGTACAGTTGGTGCGGTCAAGATTGTTCCGTTTTCAGCAGTCGTTGAATAAAGTTGAGTCGCGTTCAGAGCAGCTCAACGGTTATCTATTGTCGCTGACCAACTCAAATACCGCTATCTGCTTTTTCGCGGACATAATGGTCGGTGAGACGACCACAAGTCGCATTGGGGCAGGGGGCGGCTGAAGCATTACTCCTCAAGTTCGCGCTGTACAAGCGCAGTCACGACAATGCGGGAGAACGCGCGCGTAAGTCCTGTCTCGGTCAGGGAGTCTAATCTGTGTAAGTCCTCTGTGTTGTGATAATTCAGAAAAGGTCATCGGATGAAAATCGAAATCTGGTCGGATATTGCCTGCCCCTGGTGTTATATTGGCAGACGTCGCCTGGAACACGCGCTTGAGCAGTTCGATCACGCTGATCAGGTTGAGGTGATTTGGCGCAGCTTCCAGCTTGATCCGACTGCGCCGCGTGAATACAAGGGCAGCATCAACGATATGCTGGCTGAGACCAAGGGTATTGATCGCGGTCGCGCAGAGGCTATGCACGCCCACGTCACCGCGCTCGCGGCGCAGGAAGGGTTGGACTATCGCTTTGATCGCGTGCGTCCCGGCAATTCGTTCGACGCACATCGCCTGCTCCATCTGGCCGCGCAGCATGGTTTACAGAGCGAGATGAAGGAACGCTTGCAGAAAGCCTATTTCACTGATGGCCTGTCTTTCAGTGACCCGGACACGCTGGTGCAGTTAGCGAGCGAAATTGGGCTGGATGCGGACGAGGCGCGCCAGGCGTTAACGACGGACGCCTACGCCGCCGCCGTGCGCGCGGACATCCGGCGCGCGCAGATGTTGGGGATTCACGGAGTTCCCTTCTTCCTGTTCGACGAAAAATACGCGGTTTCCGGTGCGCAGCCGACCGAACTCTTTCTGACGGCGCTTGAACGGACGTGGGGTGAATCACATCCGCTGATCGAGGTGATGGGCGTGGAAACAGACGAGGGCGTTTGTGACGACGAAAACTGCGTGATCTAGCGCGCAGCGGACTATTCCGGTTTGTTCTCGTCGGGGTATTCAACTGAACGCCCCGACGAGTTACTTTTCAGGGATTATCCCTTCATGACAGGGGCGCGGCACGCCGCGTTTCTACAATACGTGTTACACGGGGATTATTGCCTACTTTTAAATAGGCTTCTCAGGGTGTCCCGAATGTCTACACAAACGACTGATCATCGGATGTCGGCAGCAACTTCCAGCGCTGGTGATGGGGACTGAGCTTCGGGGGCCTGGCGGGGCACAGGGAGGCTGAGTTCGAAGGTGGAACCATGCCCCAGATTGCTGTGAACCGTCAGGATGCCATCGTGCGCTTCGGCCAGCCGACGGGCAATTACCAGCCCCAGCCCCATGCCCGGCTGACGATTTTTCTGCTGCGGACTACGGTAGAACACGTCGAAGATGCGCTCCTGCTCCTTCGCCGCGATCCCCGGCCCGGTATCGCTGACCTGCACGACGATCCGCTGTTCGCCGTCTTTGTTGACCAAATCGGCTTCGACGGTGACCTTTCCGCCGGGCGGCGTGTATTTGAAGGCATTGTTGAGCAGATTCGCCAGCACCTGACCGAGGCGACTCGGATCACCATAAAACGCGGGCAAATCGCCGCGAATGTGATAGGTCAGTTCGATGTTCTTCTGCTTGAGCAGGTAGGCAAAAGCCAGACACTGGGTTTGAATCAGTTCTTCAAGATTGATCCAATCCCGCCGCAAGGTCAGCGCGCCGACTTCGGTTTCGCCGAACAGCGTTAAATCGTCGATCAGCAGCCGCAGTTGATCGACGTGTTTGCCGATGCCCGCAACTAAATCGGCGCTCAGTTCAGGGTCTTCAGTTGCGCCATATTGAAGCGCCTGCGCCGCCGCTTTGATCGCGCCCAACGGCGTGCCCAGTTCGTGGACGATGCTCGCCAGAAACTGGCGGCGTTCCAGTTCGAGCGCGTACAGCCGCTTGGCAAGCTGGTTGTAGCTGACCGCGACCGTGCGGACTTCTTCCGGGCCAGTCTCCGAGAGTGGCAGCGGCGGCTTGCCGGGACTCAGCCGTCCGACTGCCTCAGCCATCTGCGAAAGCGGCTGACTGATTGAGCGCGCCAGCAGCAGCGCCAGCAGCAGCGCGAAACCTGCCGCGATCAGCAGGGCGACAAAGACGAGGCCGCGCAGCGCCAGCGTCTCATTCTCGATCTGAGCGATGTTATACGACAGGCGAACAATGCCAATCACCTGCCCCTGATTATTACTAACAGGCAGGGCGGTATCGACAATCTGCGCGCTCATGAACGGGTTATAGTCGATCTGCCACGCCTTTTTTCCTTGCAGCGCTTGTTGCACGACCGGAAAATTCATCAGTTGACCGTCGCGCGAGGCATCTGAAGCCAGACTGGAAGCCAGCAGCTTCCCTTGAGCGTCCAGGATCATCAAGCGCGCGTCGATATGCGAGCGCAGGCGCTCAACCAAACGCATCGCGTCGGTTGACTGCGACCACACCCCCTGATCGTCCTGTGTGAACTCGACCACTAGTGCCGCCTGATCGGTCAACTGTCCGGCCAGCGTCCCCAGCACGTACTGAGTTTCCAGCAGGTAGACGAGGGTAAAGCCCAGGATTGGGATAAAGACCAGCACGGGCAGCGCGTGACTTACGATCAACTGAGTCCGCAGCTTGTTGAAGAGGATTTGCAGCTTGGCTCTCATTCGACGACGGACACCAGTTTGTAGCCGGTTCCCTTGACGGTGATCAGCCGATGCGGGTGCGCCGGATCAAGCTCCAGCTTCTCACGCAGCCAGCGAATGTGAACGTAGAGTGTTTGCACCGCGCCATCCCAATCGACACCCCAAACGCGCGTCAGGAGTTCGTCGATGGTGAGGACATGTCCCTGTTCGTTGGCGAGCGCGAGCAGCAAATCGAACTCTTTGGGCGACATCTTAATTTCACGGCTATCGATCTGGACGATGTGCGCTCCCGGATCGATCTGAAGGTTGCCCACGACAATCGGCTGGCGGCTGGTCGGCGCGGGCTGCGTCGCCTGATGGCGCAGCGCGACCTTGATGCGCGCCAGCAGCACGTCAGTGTCAAACGGCTTGGTGATGTAGTCGTCCGCGCCCATCTCCAACCCCAGCACCTCATCCAGTTCGCGCCGCCGCGCAGTGACGAAGATCACGGGGGCGGCGATTTGCTGCTGAAACAGGCGCAACGCCTGTAAGCCATCCATGCCGGGAAGTCCAATATCAAGCAGAATCGCGTCCGGGTGGCGATCCTGCGCAACCGCCAGCGCATCTTCGGCGGAATTTACGATAAAAGGCGTATAGCCCGCCTTTTGCAAGTTAAAGGCAACACTGCGACAGAGCAGTACGTCGTCATCGACAATAAGCAGTCGTTTCGACATGCAGATTCATCCATTCACTTTCCCAAATGACCTCCACCATTCTAGGTCTGCTTGGACAGCATGTCCTTAAGCCAAGCTTAACATCGTGCAATTTTTCGCAAACTGATCGCCTATTTTTAATCTGTCGTATGAGCGTCTTAAGGATTGACTTCAAGACCTACGAATCGACCTTAAGACGCGGTGGCTGAGGTCAAGATTCTGCCCGCTGGTCGCTGAAAAACAAGGCTTCGATCCGCAGCTTAGATCAGGTCTGAAGCGCCGCCTGAAGAGGCGCTTTTGCTCCCGCGAAGGGGCAACCGGCTCGCGCTGTCGAATGGAGCGGCGATCCTTAAATTGGACATAAGGTTGCCATAGGCCGCTGTTAAAGACATTAAGGTTGCCGCCGACCTACCATGACTGAGGAATAAGTTACGAAGCATGTAAGGAGTAGTCAACGATGGCAGCCGCATCAACGGTGCCCACGAAAGAAGAGTCGGGCGAAAGCAGCGATGGTTCAGAAAAAGCGTCTTTAGCACAGCTTCAGGCGAAGCTGAATGCTACCCTCGACGGTCTCTCGACCGCAGACGCGCAGCAGCGCATAGAGAAATACGGTTACAACGAACTCACTGAACGTCACGTCAACCCGATCTTAAAGTTTCTGTCCTATTTCTGGGGGCCAATTCCCTGGATGATCGAAATCGCCGCTGTGCTCTCGGCGATTGTTCAACACTGGGAAGATTTCGCCATCATTCTGACGCTGTTGATCGTCAATGCGCTGGTCGGCTGGTCAGAGGAACATAAAGCCGGTAACGCGATTGCCGCGCTCAAAGAGAAACTGGCGCTGCAAGCACGCGCTCGCCGCGATGGGAACTGGGCAACCATCCCCGCCCGTGAACTGGTTCCCGGCGACCTGATTCGCCTGCGCATGGGCGACATCGTGCCTGCCGACGTGCGCCTGCTCGATGGCGATCCCGTGCAGGTCGATCAATCGGCGCTGACGGGCGAGTCGCTGCCCGTGACGCATTATATGGGCGAAGAGGTCTACTCCGGCTCGATTGTCAAGCAGGGCGAGATCAACGCGCTGGTGTATGGCACAGGTGTAAATACCTTCTTCGGCAATACCGCGCGTCTGGTGGACAGTACCGAAAACGTCAGCCACTTCCAGAAAGCTGTCCTGAAGATCGGTAACTTCCTGATTATCATTGCCACCGTTCTCGTCATTCTGATTCTGATCGTCACCCTTCAGCGCGGCGACCCCTTCCTGGAGACGGTGCAGTTCGCCCTGGTGCTGACGATTGCGGCCATTCCGGTCGCCATGCCTGCCGTGCTGTCGGTGACGATGGCAATCGGCGCAGG
>DASZXN010000629.1:0-3177 GCA_035545875.1 Phototrophicaceae bacterium | reverse complement strand
CGCGGCTGGACGGTGACGAGATCGTACAGGCGAGCGCTGTGCATATCGGGCTGGCGGTCGATACCGAACGGGGGCTGGTCGTCCCGGTGATCCGCGACGCGCAGGCCAAGACGATCCGGCAGATCGCGGGCGAGAGCGCTCGGTTGATCGAAGCGGCGCGAGCAGGAACGTTAGCGGTCGATACGATAAGCGGCAGCACGTTTTCGATCACCAATCTGGGCATGTACGAGATCGACGCTTTCACGCCGATCCTGAATCTGCCGGAGTGCGCGATTCTAGGCATCGGGCGGATCGTCGCCAAACAGGTTGTGATCGATGCTGAGGCCGGACAGGTCGCCATTCGCCAGATGCTGTTCCTGAGCCTGACCTTCGATCATCGTGTGGTCGATGGCGCGCCTGCCGCCCGCTTCTTGCAGCAGATCAAGCGGTATGTCGAGCAGCCCTATTTGTGGGTGGTCGGGTAAAGAGAAAAGCAAAAGAAAAAGAGTCAACGCAAAGGCGCAAAGGCGCAGAGAAAAAGCAAGGGCAGGTCTTAGACCTGCCCCGACAGTTCATTGCGTAGACTGGGGATGCGAGAGGCATCCCCATTTTTGTTACGCGGAACAGGGGGTTAGCTGCCGCCGAGACCCCACTTCTCAATATCGAGGTAGGCGTTCCAGGGGCCGGGATTGAAGCCGGTCACGCGCTTGTTCATCACGTGAACCTGATTCGTCCCGACGGTGAAGTCGTAGGCCACGTCGTCGTGGGCGATCTGCTGAATCTGCTGGTAAATCGGCGCACGATCCGTTGGTGAGCAGCCGACCATCGAGCGACCCTGATCGAGCAGTTGATCGACCTTCGGATTGACGTAGGAAGCGATGTCGAAGCCGCTGCCGGGGATGTCGTTCTTGCTGTCGAGGATGTTGTAGGCGATCCCGTCCACTTCCGTGCCGCCGCCGAAACCGACAATCGTGATGTCGTATTTCTGCGGCAGGAGGACGTTGGTCAGGTACGAACTCCACTCCTCGGACTTGACATCAACCTTGATGCCGAGCTGACCGAGCTGATCCTGCGCGACGAGGGCGATGTTGGTGTAGAGGTCAACCAGCGGCGCGTAGACGAGCGAGACTTCGAAGGGAACGCCGTCCTTCTCGCGGATGCCCGTCGCGGGATTGAGCTTCCAGCCTGCCTCATCGAGCAACTGCGCGGCTTTGGTCGGGTCATACGGCCAGGGCTGCACGTTGCTGTTGACCCAGCCGAACATCGGCGTAATCGGGCCGGAGAGCAGGAAGCCGCCTTTGTCGCCGAGTGTCTGGACAATCGAACTCTTGTCGTAGCCCATCGCCACCGCCTGACGGACGCGGACATCGCCAAAGAACTTGTTCGGCGTTTCCGTGACCGGCTTGCCGTCCGCGTCGTAAGCGGGCTGCGGATTGTCGCCATCGGCCCAGTTCATGATCAGCATGGGCGTGTTGTTGAGCGGCGCGGTCGTCACGTTGAACTTGCTGGTGTCGCCCAACTGCTCCAGTTGATCGGGATACATGAAGTCGTAGTCGATTTCGCCCGTTTGCAGCGCCTGATTCTGAACGGCAGTGTCGGTGATGACGCGGTTGATGATCGTCGGAATTTGCGGCGCGCCCTTGTAATAATTGGCGTTGGCGGTCAGCTTGACGTATTCATCCGGCTTGGTTTCCGACCAGACATACGGCCCACTGGTGACGGTCGGCGCGGTATTGAAGGCGCTGGTGTTGAAGTCGCTGTAATCGGCGGCAAACTGACTCGCAGGAATGGGCGTCAGGTCGCCAAAGGCCGATCCCCAGACCGTGCAGTTGGGCGCGCTCAGGGTGATCGAGAAATTCTTGTCGTCGATGACGTTGAAGCTCTTGATCAGCGCCATGTCGCCCTTGCGCGGCGACGACACCTTGTCGTTGATGATGGCGTTGTAGGTGAACTCCACGTCTTTCGAGGTGATCGGTGTGCCGTCGCTCCACTTCGCGCCATCGACGATGGTGAAGGTGTAGGTCAGGCCATCATCCGAGATTTTCCAGGTCGCCAGTCCCGGTTCGGGCTGGGCGGTCTGCGCATCGACCTGAAAGAGCGGCGCATAAAGGAAGCTGATAATGTCAATCGACGCGCTGTCGGCGGCCAGCACCGGGTTCAGCGTGGTGACGTTGCCGCCGACGGTATTGCGCAGCAGCACGTCGGAATTGTCGGTCTGCTGGGCGAGCACGCTCGGCACGACCACCAGCAGCAGGATACTCAGGAGAATTGCATAGCGTTTCATCAAGAAACCCCCTCTACATTTTCTGAAAACCAAGTTCAAGGATGTCAACCGTTCGCTGCCGCTTAGCTTGCCTTTCTACTCCGGTCTCGACCTATGGTAAGGATCACTAAAAAACCGCGCCGCAGGTTCAATGATTGTGACGATTTGACCTACGACCCCTCACCCCAACCCCTCTCCCCGCTTGTGTGGGAGAGGGGAAAAAAACAGGCGAGCGAGGGTGCAGATTACTCCGTTTTGCCGAGCACGTAGCGGTTCATCCAGCCGAGCAGGGCGTCGTTGTGCGCCTTGCGCGTCGGCACGCTGCCGTTGATCGTGCCGCCATGCGCCGAATTGGGCAGGCGCAGCATCTCGACGGTGCAGCCGTTGGCCTTCAGCACCGAATAGAACTGCTCGGACTGTTCCGCCGGGCAGCGCCAGTCATGCTCGCCCTGAACACACAGCGTCGGCGTGGTGCAGGTATGCGCGTAAGTGATCGGCGAGCAGCGAACGTAGACCTCCGGGATTTCGTGCGGATGCCCGCCCAGTTCCTCGACGGCGAACCAGACGCCAATGTCGCTGACGCCGTAGAAACTCTGCCAGTTGGTGACGGGATTCTCCGGCACGGCGGCCTTGAAGCGGCGCGTCTGTCCGATTGTCCAGGTGGTCAGGTTGCCGCCGCCCGACAGCCCGCAGATGCCGAGCCGATCCGCGTCAATCCAGCCCTGCGCGATGGCGTAATCGACGCCTGCCATCAGGTCTTTGTAATCGAGGTTGCCCCAGTCGCCCTTGATGGCGGTCGAGAAGGCGTCGCCGTAGCCCGTCGAGGCGCGGTGATTGATCAGCACGACGGCGAAGCCGCCGCCCGCGAGCAGTTGGGTATCGAAATGGAAGACGTTGCCGTAAGCGCCGTGCGGCCCGCCGTGAATGTCGAGGAC
>DASZXN010000628.1:0-2261 GCA_035545875.1 Phototrophicaceae bacterium | reverse complement strand
GGCGAGGTATGCCTCGCCCCTACGAAAAATCGATATGTAATTCGCTATTTCGGCCAGGCGTTCATGACCTGACGCAGAATGCCCAACTCACCGATGTGATAAGCATTGTGATCGGCAGTGAGCAGCGCCTCGCGCAAAACCGTGTGCCCGTTCTGCCCGTGCGGGATCGGCGCGAGCAGATCGGTTTTGGGATCGGCGACGATGGCGCGCAGATCAGCTAAATCCTGCTGGAACTGGTCAATCGTCTTTTGCCAGCCTGCTGCATCCGTTTTGGCGGTGCGCTCCGGCCAGTAGCCGACCGGCCAATCGGGAGAGACGTAGTTCGGGTCGCGGATATAGTCGAGAATGTCGCGCTGGGTGATGCGCAGATGTTCGATCAAATGCCAGGGCGTGTAGACGACGTTCGGCGGGTAAGCATTGATCTTGTCGGGCGGGAAATCGGCCACCACGTCGTCAAAACCCATATGCGCCTGCCCGCCATCGAGCAGCGCGAGCACGTGTTTGCGGAGTGCTTCATCCGTATTCATCGCAGTCCTCTCCGGTAATCTGTCAGGCTACGAGTGTAACTCGAATCTTCATGAAAGGATCAGCCTATGCCACAAAAAGACCTGCACGAAGATAACCGCGTCTCGTGGAATGCCGCGACCGATGCGCACAACAGCCATAAGCGCGATCAGGCGGCGTTCCTGCGGGCAGGCGGGAGCACGCTGTTCCCGGACGAGATCGAACTGCTCGGCGATTTGCGCGGGAAAACGCTGGCGCATCTGCAATGCAACGCGGGACAGGATACGCTCAGTCTCGCACCGTTGGGCGCGACCGTTACGGGCGTAGACATCAGCGATACGGCGATTAATTTCGCGCGCCAACTCTCAGTCGATTCAGGCATACCGGCGACGTTTGAACGGGCTGACATTTATGATTGGCTGGAAAACACGCCGACACGCTACGACGTGGCATTTTCGTCATACGGCGCGCTGGTCTGGTTGGACGATCTGAAGGCGTGGGGCAAAGGGATCGCGCGTGTGCTTAATCCCGGTGGGCGCTTTGTGCTGCTGGATTTTCACCCGGTTTACACGATGCTCGGTTGGGATTGGCAGATCGAAGAAGATTATATGGGCGGCACGCGATCTACCTACGACGATGGGATTGGCGATTACGTGGCGATGTCGCGCGAAGCACTCACGCCCTCTGGCTATCTGGAGGGTGTTGTTGACTTCAGGAACCCGAATCGGGCGCATGAGTTCGGCTGGGGAGTGGCTGAGATCGTCATGGCGCTGCTCGACGCTGGCCTGCGCCTGACGACGCTGCGCGAATATCCCTACAGCAACGGCGCGAATCTACGCGGCGAGATGCGTTCTCTGCCAGGGAATCGATTCGCGCCGCCGGAGGGGATGCCACAAATTCCACTGATGCTCGGCCTGGTCGCAGAAAAACCGGAATAAATCAGACGAAATGGAATAAAAACAACAATTACCTCGACGGTGCCGAGGCAAGAAACTCGCGGACTTCCTTGAGCAGACGGCGGTGCATTTCCGATTTGGGGATGTTGGCGTTCGCGCCCGCCTCAAAGCTCTCGCGGGTGAACTCCTCACTGTTGACGGCGGAAAGCATGATCACGGGGGCATTCTGCACGTTGGGATGCAGGCGGATATGCTGAAGCAGTTCAATACCGTTCATCCCCGGCATCATGTAATCCAGGACGAACAAGTCCGGGGGAGTGGTATTGATCAGGTCGATAGCGGTGGCGGGGTTCGATACTTTTTGAACCTGATACCCTTGACGACGCAGGAGGATTTCCACCAGGAGCAGAATCTGCTCGTCGTCGTCAACAATCATGATCGTAGGCGGCATAACGATGTCCTCAAAGCAGAATCGGACAAAGGTGCAGCCACACCTTTATCCGGTTGCAATTGTCCGATGCTTTGATTTTATCATAAGGTTTTACGCTACGAGCGCAATTTCCTGCGCAAGTTCCTCAAGGGAAGTCGCCTTAATCGCGCTCAGCCAGCTCTGAGTCTCGCTCGACAGGCCGAAGCTCGCCATCAGGGAGGCATCGCGCTTGTTGACCAGCCGGTCGCACAGGCTGTCGTCGAGCAGCGCGCTGCCCATCAAGCGGTCAATGCGATTCTTTTCATCCGTGCTGAGAAGAAAACCCGGCCAAACCTGGGTCTTGAACTGCCGAGTTGAGCGTTGGAGTTCTCGCAGAAGCATTGGAATTCATCCCTACTCGTGATAAGCCAGTACGAAATCAGGCAGACAAT
>DASZXN010000627.1:0-6173 GCA_035545875.1 Phototrophicaceae bacterium | reverse complement strand
GCGCCCACGCTGCGGACGCTCGGCACGCCAGACGGGCGAAAGCTGGTAGCGCCGGAAGGGCAGGCTGATGTCGTTCTGGTACTGCGCGACGACGCGCGCCAGCGGCACGGTCAGGTCGTAGCGCAGCGCCAGTTCTGTTTCGCCGCTACCGTGTTGTGCTCGATAGATCAACCTCTCGGCATCTTCGCCGTACTTGCCCATCAGCGTTTCGTAGAGTTCAATTACGGGCGTTTGCAGCGGCTCAAAGCCGTACAGGTGAAAGACCTCGCGCACGATGTTGAACACGTACTCGCGCTTGATCATCTCCTGCGGCAGAAAGTCGCGGAATCCTTTGGGCAGGCGGGGCTGAATCTTCGGCTTGGGCACGGCGAATCTCCTTTCATATTGAGAGAAGGGCGTAACATGTTACGCCCCTACAACATCTCTGGGTCAATCCAATAAAAAAGCGCGGACAGGCGTCCACGCTTTTGGCTCTACACGTGATTAAACGCTCGTCCTAATCAGACATCCTTGCTGTGCTGGTGCTGCTGCTGGCGACGCGCGTTGCTGTTCACAGAATAATCCTCACAACTTTAATCTCAGTATAAACGTGCTCCCGATGGATTGCAAGCGCTTGTAATACTCAGGAAGCGGAAAAACATCAACGCGCAGGCGCAGGTGGAACTCCAGTTCGCGGGGAAAGCCGCAAAGGTATTTTGATCATAATGCCTTTGCGCCTTTGCGCCTTTGCGCCTTTGCGTCTTTGCGTTGAGTTTTTATCTTTTTCCTAGCACGTCCCGGCAGGCGCGAGCGCTTCGCAGGCTTGATGCGCCGCATCGCGCATCTGCGCGAAATGCCCCGCTTCATGCCGCAGGCCGCCCAGAAAGGCCGCCTTCGCGTTCGACGCGCCGTTGCGTTCCAGCGCTTTCTCGGAAACGTCGCGGTATACGTCGAGGTGCGGTTCGTCCGGCCACGTGTCGAGCGCGGCCAGCCGAATCCGGCGGCTTTCCTCGATCCGCTGGAGCACCTGAGCGCGCGTTTTCATGGTGTGCCAGTCGGTTTCGTAGCGCAAACGCGGCTCGCGCGGATAGGGAATCCCCCGCGCCAGAATCGCGCTGTAGGCCGCGCCTTCTTCGGCAGTCGCGGTCACGTGAACGACCAGATGCGCGAGACTCCAGCCGATGTGCTGTTCTTCCGGCGGCGCGAAGGGATCATTCGCCAGTGGATCGTTAGGCAGAAAAGCCACCTGTGCGTCGTCGGCGCTGCCGATGATGCTCAGAATATTGTCGAGGCTGGCGTTGGCCGCCGCGCGCAGGTCGTCAAGGCTGAACTGCTGGGCGAAGTCGTACAGTTTCAGATCGGGATTATCGAGCGGGGAAAAATCAATCAGCACGGTCGAACTCCTATGAATAATCATGGCTGTAAATCCAGAAGCGGGCGAGCACCCGAATCTTTCGTAAATTGGCGCGCCGGATGGTAGACTTCCGACCTAATTAAATGGCGATTTGATTATCAACAAGGATCGATGATGCTAACCCCTGTTGAACAAATGCTTTTTATCCTGCTGACCCTGTTCGCGCTTGGCTCGACCTACGTCGGCTTCAAAGAGATGTGGGACATCATCAATCGCGGCCAGCGCGAACTGTACCTCGACCGCTTGCCACAGCGCGCCTGGAATGCGCTCTGGCTGTATGTCTCGCAGCAGCGGACGCTCAAAACCCGGCGTGTCATCAGCCTGTTTCATCTGGCGGTGGTCTGGGGCTTCACCTGGTATTTCCTCGTCAACCTCGCTGACCTTGTGCATGGCTTCGTGCCGAATTACGAGTTTCTGGCCGACGCGGGCATCCTCGGCGTCGCCTATCGACTGGTTGGCGACGTGTTGAGCGTCGGCGTGCTGGTCGGCGTCGTCTACCTGATGATCCGCCGTTTCTATCTGCCCTCGCGTCAGCAACTGACTTTCCACGATAACGTCACCCTGCATCCAAAGGTCAAGCAGGGCGCGATCCGCCGCGATTCGCTGATCGTCTCGTGGTTCATCCTGTTCCACGTCGGCTCGCGCTTCCTCGGCCAATCGGTCGATGTTGCCGCCACCGCGCCCGATTGGTCGCGCCCGTTCGCCACGCTGATTTCCCCGCTGTGGGCTGGCCTTGGCGCGAACGGCCTGCTCGTGCTGGAACACGTCTTTTGGTGGACTGCCCTCGGCGCGATTCTGATCTTCCTGCCCTATTTCCCCTTGAGCAAGCACGCGCACCTGTTCATGGCTCCCTTCAATTTCCTGACCCGCCCACGCCGCACCTCGCTCGGCGAGATGGAAAAGGTCGATTTCGAGGACGAGACGCGCGAGCAGTTCGGCGCGCACAAGCTCGAAGACCTCGACCAGAAATTTCTGGTCGATGCCTTCGCCTGTATCATGTGCAACCGCTGTCAGGACGTTTGCCCCGCCTACACGACGGGCAAGGAACTCTCGCCCTCGGCGCTCGAAGTCAACAAGCGCTTCATGATCAAGGATCAAATGAGCGAATTCGCCGCAGGCGCGCCCTCGATCAACCCGTTGATGAACTTCGCCATCAGCGAGTCGGCAGTCTGGGCGTGTACCTCGTGCGGCGCGTGCATCGACATTTGTCCAGTCGGCAACGAGCCGATGTTCGACATCCTCGACATTCGCCGCGATCAGGTGCTGGTGCAAAGCGAGTTCCCGCAGGAGCTTCAGGGCGCGTTCAACGGCATGGAGCGGCAGGGCAATCCCTGGCAGAACCCGCGTCAGGATCGCTTCCGCTGGGCCAACGGCATCGAAGTGCCGACCGTCGCGGAAAATCCCGATTTCGACCTGCTCTACTGGGTCGGCTGCGCGCCGAGCTACGATCCACGCGCGCAATTGACCGCCCGCGCCTTCGTCAAGGTGATGCAGACAGCAGGCGTGAATTTCGCTGTGCTGGGCGAACTGGAAAGCTGCACCGGTGATGCCGCTCGGCGCGCGGGCAACGAGTATCTCTATCAGGAGATGGCGAGCGCCAACGTCGAGACGATCAACGAGGTCTTTGGCGCGCGCAAGCGCCGCATCGTCACGACCTGCCCCCACTGTCTGCACAATCTCGGCAAGGAATATCACCAGTTCGGCGGTGATTACGAGGTCGTCCACCATACCCAACTGATCGACGAACTGATCGAAGCGGGCAAGCTGCCCAAATCCGTGCGCGCGCAGAAGCAGTCCAACGTCACCTTCCACGATCCCTGCTACCTCGGTCGCCACAATGGGGTGATCGATGCGCCGCGCGACGTGATCGACAGCACCGGACTCAATCTGGTCGAGATGGCGCGCAGCGGATCGAACTCATTCTGCTGCGGCGCGGGCGGCGCGCAGTTCTGGAAAGAGGAAGAACACGGCGATGCTGCCGTCAATGTGACGCGCTATCAGGAAGCGGCAGCAACCGGCGCGGAAGTCGTCGCGGTCGGCTGCCCGTTCTGTATGCAGATGTTCGAAACCGCCAAATCGACCGTTGGCGGGCAACTGGTCGTCAAGGACGTGGCCGAACTGATCGCCGAGCGCCTGCCGGAAACAGCATCAGGGGATTAAACCGCCGAGGGTTTTAACCCTCGGCTACGAAAAACCTAACCGTCCACTGAAGGGACGGTCATTGCGATCCGCGTCTAAGGCGACCCCTTCAGGGGGTCGCCGGGTACTTTGTCGCTAGAGGTTTAACCCCTAGCGATACATCCTCCAAAACCCATATCTGTGCTACGAAATAAAAAGGGCAGACATAGGCAACCTCCGGTTGCACGTCTGCCCCTACATCATATTTCTTCGCCGTCAGCCGAGAAGCTTACCCTTAATGGCTGACCGTCTCCGCAACGGGATGCAGGACTTCCGACTCTTCCAGCACTTCCGCGTGATGCCCTTCGTGTCCGCTGTGAATCTGGTACGGCACGCTTGTCACAACGACATGCTCCATTCCACTCAGCGCCAGGTTGAAGATCAGCGCGGTATTCTGGTGCAGCGCCTGTTTAAAAACACTGTTCATCACTAACTGCCCGATGATGATGTGGACGAAGCAGCCGGGCGTCTCCCGCTGTATCTGATCGATGTAGCCCTTGATCGGCTCGACCAGCATTCGGTACGGTGATTCGAGGATGACCAGTTCACCCTCGCCGATACGCTCTTTCCACTTCTGCTTGACGCTCTCGGCCTTCTCCGGGTGAATGGCGACGTGAACCGCTTCCCAGGGGTGGTCGAGCGACTTGGCGAAATCGACCATGCGCACGGTTTCGGCGTGAACGTCGTCGATCAGGATCAGCGTGCGTACGGGGTGCTTCGCCAGTTCAGGCCGCTTGCCCTGCAAGCTGAGGGCGTGCGCCACATCCTTGTAGTGATAGTGGATGCGGAAGAAGATGAACACCAGCACCGGAATCAGGATGACGACAATCCAGGCGCCGCTCGTGAACTTGGTCACGGCGAAAATTACGAGGACGATGGCGGTACAAACTGCGCCGACGCCGCTGACGATCATGTGGCGATGCACGTGCGGATCGTATTCGAGGTCAGTTTCCAGCCCCTTGATCTTCTCACCCGGTTTAAGCTTCGCCATCTTGCGCAGGCGCACGACCATCCCCGTTTGCGAAATCGTGAAGCTCAGGAACACGCCAATCGCGTACAGTGGGATCAGCGCGGTCGTATCGGCTCCAGCGCCGATCACCAGCACGGTCGCGGCAACGGCCAGCACGACGATCCCCCATGCGAATACCAGGCGACCACCGCGATAGGTCAATTGGCGCGGCAGAAAGCCGTCACCCGCGTGCAAAGCCGCGAGACGCGGGAAGTCGGCGTAGCTGGTATTGGCAGCCATCAACAGGATCAAGGCTGTGCCTGCCAGCACCGCGTAGTAGAGAATGCTGCTGTCGCCAAAGATCGTGCGTCCTAGCTGCGAGATGACCGTTTCGACCTCGCTTGGCTGCGCGGCGATCAGGTGCGCCAGCACGGTGATGCCGAGGAACAGCGTGATCAGGATGCTGCTCATCCAGATCAGCGTGGTCGCCGCGTTTTTACTGCGCGGCTGCTGGAACGCGGTAATGCCGTTCGAGATCGCTTCGATACCCGTCAGCGCCGTACAGCCGCTCGAAAACGCGCGCAGGATCAGGAACAGGCCGAGCGATTCGAGTACCGAGTAGTCCATCGGGATGACGCCCTGCACCGTGCCCAGCGTCCCGGTGAAGTATTTGACGAAACCGATGATCAGCGTCAGGAACATCGTTCCGAGGAAGAAATAGGTCGGGATGGCGAAGATACGCCCGCTCTCCTTAACGCCGCGCAGGTTGATGATCGTCATGATCACAATCACGCCGACGGCGATTTCGACCCGGAAGGGGACAAGTCCCTGAAATGCCGACGTGATCTGCGCTACGCCGGATGAGACGCTGACCGCGACGGTCAGGATGTAGTCGGTCAGGAGCGCCGCCCCTGCGATCTGCGCCGGAAGCTCGCCCAGGTTATCACGCGCGACGATGTACGCGCCACCCCCATTTGGGTAGGCGTAAATCGTCTGGCGGTACGATAGGGTGACGATTACCAGCAGCGCCGCAATCGCGATGGCTATCGGGATCGACAGCCCTAAAACTGTCGCGCTGCCGCCGGCCAGCGCGAGAATGATCAGCATTTCCTGTGTTGCGTATGCCGTAGATGACAGCGCGTCGGAGGCGAACACCGCCAACCCGACGGGTTTGCTGATAGCCTGATGCGGAAGGTCAACTGTTGCCAGCGGCTTTCCAATCAGGATACGGCTTACTTTGATTTTCTGCATCGAACCTCAACCCTCTGACTCTGGCAGTCTCTTGCTCGGTGTCAATAAAACGTCAAGCACCCACCTTGCATCAAAATGAACGTGGGAACTTTTCACCAAACAATTTAAGTTGCCAAATACGCGACGGGATGACCGCATCATAGCAGAAATCACCTCAAGGAAAGGTCAGAGATCGCAGCTTTGGTGTAAAGAAAGTATCAAGATACGATGCTCAAATCGCGTAAAGAAGGTGTATGGAAATCACAGGTGAAAATCAGGCGATAGGGGCATAACAGCGTCCCCTCCCCGTTACCAGCGTGGGTGATCCGTAGGGCAGGCGTGATCGCGCGGCAGGGCAAGCGCCCGTGCGTCATACGGCGGGCGTTCGGCTCAAATCAGCGCAGGCTCGCACAATGAAAGTAT
>DASZXN010000626.1:0-6675 GCA_035545875.1 Phototrophicaceae bacterium | reverse complement strand
GAGGACAAGCTCAAGACCTATCGTGACCTCTACGAGCCTTACGTTACGTCACTGTCGCGCGCCCTCTCGATGCCGCTGCCGAACTGGACGGTCACGACGCGCGTTCCCGATAACTGGCAGACGACCGCCTGGGACGAAGTGGACGGCATGAACTTGCCGTCATAGACGATCAGCGCAGATCGATAGAGCGGAAACGCTCGTCCTGCGTCCACTGATCGCCGCGCTCGAACGCGACGGGCTGCCTGAACAGCGGCCCGTCGTAGACGAAAGTATGAAACTCGCCGTTCTCGCCGCAGGGATCGACCGACGCGGGCAGTTGTGCGATTAGCGCATTGTCAATAACGCGCCCCGCAAAAGCGCCGTCCAACTGGGTCGTATCCACGCAGGTGATGATCGCTTTGAAACCCGCATCGATGAACTCGTGAATCAGCGCGCGCGTGTCGAGTCCCCAGACGGGATAAAGACCGCTCATGCCGATGCGCTGGAGGTAAGCATCGCGGTACTGGCGAATGTCTTGCAGGAATAAATCGCCGTAGACGATTTCATGAATGCCCTCATCCTGAAACGGCCTGATTGCCGCCGTGACGAGCGCCTCGTATTCGGCATTGCTCGGCTTGGGCGGCAGTTCAACAAACTGAATCGGCAAGCCGAGCGCCGCCGCCTGCGCTTCGATCAAATATCGCCGCACGCCGTGAATGCTGACGCGGTTTTGCTCGGCGCTGACGTTGGTCAGCAGCGCGGCGACCTGATATTCCGGCGACAGCTTCCAGAGTGCCATCAGGCTGTCTTTGCCGCCGCTCCACGAAACGATTACGTTCGATATACGCATCGGATCACCCGCTCTCGCCTGTTTGCTCGATAATAGTGTCTGAAGATTAAACTCACAGAAGGATAGCTCACCATGAATACAACCCCTCGGATCGCGCTGGTGACGGGCGCGGGCAGCGGCATCGGCAGGCGCACGACGCTGCGGCTCTGGGAAGCCGGGTATTCGGTCGTGCTGGCAGGCCGCCATGTTGAAACACTGCAAGGGACGGTCGCGGAAGCAGGCGTGCCGGAGGCTCGCGCGCTGGTGATGTCCACTGACGTGAGCGACCCGCAGGCCGTCTCAGCCCTGTTTGCGGCGACAGCAGATCAATTCGGGCGGCTGGATGTGTTGTTCAACAATGCGGGCGTCGGCGCGCCGTCTGTTCCGCTCGAAAATCTGAGCTATGAACAATGGCGTACCGTGATCGATACCTGCGTGACCGGGACATTCCTCTGCACGCAGGAAGCCTTTCGCATGATGAAGGCGCAAACGCCGCGCGGCGGACGGATCATCAACAACGGATCGCTGTCAGCGCACGTGCCGCGACCGAACTCCGCGCCGTATGCCGCCGCCAAACACGCCATCACCGGGCTGACCAAAGCGACCGAACTCGACGGTCGCGCCTTCGACATCTGCTGTGGGCAGATCGACATCGGCAATGCCTCCACCGAGATGACCGCTGGCATGAAAACTGGTGCGCTGCAAGCCAACGGCACAACGGCAGTCGAGCCGACGATGGATGTCGAACAGGCGGCGCGGGCGGTCGTCTATATGGCAAATCTGCCGCTCGACGTGAACGTGCCGTTCATGACGGTGATGGCGGCGCAGATGCCTTACATCGGTCGTGGGTGATTTACTCGGTTTTCTGCCCCAGATAGCAGGCCGAGCGGTGATCAGGAGCCAGTTGGAACAACTCCGGCTCTTTGACCCGGCAGGCGTCAAAGACGAACGGACAGCGCGGCGCGAAGCGACAGCCCGGCGGCAGGTTGATCGGCTTGGGCGGCTCGCCCGTCACGTCGATCAGCGGGCGCTCGGCGCGTTCCTCGGCGGTCAGCGCGGGCGTGCTGGCGATCAGCGCTTTGGTGTACGGGTGATGCGGCTGGCTCATGATCGTCTCGGTCGGGCCGATTTCGACGAAGCGCCCCAGATACATCACGACGATGCGATCCGCCAGATAGCGCGCGACGGTGATGTCGTGGGTGATCACGATCAGCGCCGTGCCGGACTGTTCGCGCAGATCGAGCAGCATGTTGAGCACGTCGGCACGCACCGAAATGTCGAGCATCGACACGGGTTCGTCGGCGATCAGGATTTCCGGCTTGAGCAGCATGGCGCGGATCATGGCGATGCGCTGAAGCTGCCCGCCGCTCAGTTCGTGCGGGTAGCGCGCGAGAAACGTCTCTGGTGGGGTCAAGCCTGTCGAGGCAAACGCCTCCACGATCAGCGCGAGGCGCTCATCGGCATTTTTGCCGATGCCGTGAATTTCCAGCGGACGGCGCAGCGATTCACCGAGCGTAAAACGCGGATCGAAGGCTTCATAGGGATTCTGAAAGACGATCTGCACCTGCCGCCGAAAATGCTTGCGCTCATCCCCGCTCAGATGCAGCGCATCTTTGCCATGAACGCGAATCTGCCCGCGCGTCGGCTTCTCAAGCTGAAGCAGCAGCCGTGCCAGTGTCGATTTGCCGCAGCCGCTCTCGCCGAGCAGCGCCAGAATCTCGCCGGGCTGAAGCGCCAAATCGACGCCATCGACGGCGCGCACCCACGTCGGCCTGCCGATTTGCAGCACGTCGAGGCCGCTCTGCTGGGCGCGAAAATACTTGGCTACATCGTCTAATTGCAGGATCGGGTCGCTCATTGCGGCTGCGCCTCGTTGACCAATACACACTTTCCGGTATGCCCCGGCGCGGAGGCGCGCACCTCCGGCACGGCTTTCCAGCACACATCGATTGCCGCGCTACAGCGCGGCGCGAACACACACTGATTGAGCGGGCGCGATAAATCCGGCAGCGAGCCGGGAATGCTCTTGATGCGGCCCCCCGCAGGCGCGTCGAGACGCGGCAGCGCGCTCAGGAGCGCTTTGGTGTAGGGATGCGAGGGCGCGTTGATCACGGCATCGGCGGGGCCATCCTCGACGATCTGGCTGGCGTACATCACGACGATCCGGTTGGCGTTCTCCGCGACCGCCGCGATGTCGTGCGAGATCATCAGCACCGTCAGGTTGAACTCGCGCTGCAAGCGGCGAATCTCGTTCAAAATCTGGCGCTGCGTCAGCACGTCGAGCGCGGTTGTCGCCTCGTCCAAAATCACGAACGGCGGGTCGAACAGCAGGCTCATGGCGATCATGATGCGCTGAAGCATCCCGCCGCTCAATTGATGCGGATACGAGCGCACCGTCTCCGGCGGCAGGCGCACGAGCGTCATCAGCTTCGCCATCCGGTCGCGGATTTGCGCGTTGGACAGGCTGGGATCGTGGGCGCGCAGAATGTCGATCATGTGTTCATCGATGCGATGCACCGGGCTGAGCGCGGCCAGCGCCTTCTGGAACACAATCGAAATCTCGCGCCAGCGCACCTGTTTGTTGATTTCCGCTTCGCTGAGGCCGACCAGTTCCGTCCCATTGAAGCGCATCGATCCGGTGATCGCGGTGGTACGCGGCAAAATACCGAGGATGCTGTTCGCCAGCGTCGATTTGCCCGATCCCGATTCGCCGACCAGCCCAACGACTTCACCGCGCCGAATCGCCAGCGAAGCGTCGTTAACGGCGGTCACCTGGCGCTGGCTGCCGCCGTAGACGATGTTCAGGTGCTCAATTTCCAGAAGCGCATCAGACATGATTTGGTTCTCTATTCATCCAGCAGTTGACGGCGCGGATTCAGCATGGCGGAAATGCCGTCGCCGATCAGGTAAAACGACATGACCGTGATCACGATGGCGATGCCGGGGAAGATGCTGATCCAGGGCGCGTTGCGCACGTAGCTCTGCCCGACATAAACCATCTGACCCCACGAGGTCGTATTTGGATCGCCGAGGCCGAGGAACGACAGCCCCGCTTCGATCAGAATAGCGTTAGCGACCAGCAGTGTGCTGTTGGCGATCACGGGCGCGAGGCCGTTGGGAATGACGTGGCGGATCAGGATGCGGTAGCGCGGCTCGCCGAGCACGAGCGCCGCCTGCACGAACGTCCGCTGACGGAGCGCCAGCGCGCTCACGCGCATCAGGCGGGCATTGGTCGCCCACGTGGTCAGGCCGATCACGATCATGATGTAGAGGATGTTGCTGCCGAGTGTCGCCACGACCACGATGATCAAAAAGAAGGACGGCGTGATCAGAAAGACCTCGGTCATGCGGCTGAGGAGAATGTCGATCCAGCCGCCGTAATAGCCGGAGATGCTGCCGACGATAATGCCGAGTACGGCAGAAATGCCCGCCGCGATCACGCCGATCAGCAGCGAGACGCGCGCGCCGTTGAGGACATCGCTGAAAATATCGCGCCCCAGATTGTCCGTTCCCATCACATAATCAGCGTTGGGCGCAGTCAGACGCGGCCCGTCAATCGAAAACGGATCACGGGGCGCAAGCATAGGCGCGAGCGTCGCCAGCACGATCAGGATGATCAGCATGACCAGCCCAACCGGGCCATAACCGCTGCGCATAAAGCGCTTGAGCGCTGGCGACTGGAATGGACGGAGCAACCGACCACGCACGGAGCGCGGGTGCGAGAGAGTATCGAGCTTTTGCACGTCCATCGCTATTGATACCGGATTCTAGGGTCAATAAAGGCGTAAACAATATCGGTGAGCAGGATTGCCACCATCACCGAGACGGCGATCACGAGGTAAATCCCCATCAGCACCGGGTAATCGCGCTTGAGCACCGAGTCGAGCGTGAGACGCCCTACCCCCGGCCATGCAAACACGATCTCGACCAGCGCCGCGCCGGAGAGCGCGTAGCCGAGGCTCAGGCCGAACAGCGTCACGGACGGGAGCAGCGCATTCTTGAGCGCGTAGCGCCGGAAGATTTTCCCCTGCGACAAGCCGGACGCGCGCAGCGTGGTGATGAAATCTTCCTGGCGCACGTCGCCGATGCTGGCGCGCGCGACCCGGTAATAACCGGGCAGTTCGACCAGCACGAGCGTCAAACAGGGCAAGGCGAGATGATCGAGCACGTCGAGGGCGTAACGCAGCCCGGTGTACTGCTCGCGTGAATTGACGTAGCCAGAAGTGGGAAACCAGTTCAGTTTGGTCGCAAAAACAATAATCAGAATAATGCCGAGCCAGAAGGTGGGCATCGAATACAACACGTAGCTGACCAGCGACGCGCCCAGATCGAGTTTGCGCCGCCGCGCCGTGATCACCGCCAGCAGATTACCGCCGAGAAAGGCGAGAATACTGCTGCTGATCGTCAGCATGAGCGTGGCAGGCAGGCGCTCGCCGATCATGTCGGTGACTTCGCGCCCGGAGAGCATCGACTTGCCGAGATCGCCCTGCGCGAGCGTGGCGAGATAGCGCACGAACTGCACCGGAACGGGCTGATCGAGGCCGTATTTCTCCAGAAGCGCCTGTCGAGCATCGGCTGTGAGGACGAAATTGCCTGAATAGCGGCTGACGGGATCGCCAGGAGCGAGATGAATGAGGAAAAACGAGATCAGCATGACCAGAAAGAAGGTCGGGATCATCGTTCCGATCTGACGCAGTAAGTACCTGAGCATAAGTCTCGGCTGAATTCACGAGCGGGCGGCGGCATTGCACCGCCACCCGCCAACGGTCAATTAGCTGGATGAACCGGAACGCTGAACGCGGGCGTAGTTGTACGCGCCCAGAATGCCACCAACGGGATCGCCGGGGATCGGGAAGCCGCTGAGTTCCTTACGCCAGACATAAGTCGCCGCCGCGCCCGCGAACGGGATCGAGGCAATGTCTTTGGCGAGGATCGCCTGCACCTGCTTGTACTTGGCGGTCGCATCGTCGATGCTGGGGTCAGCCGCCGCTTCGTCGAGCAGCTTATCGACGTCGGGATTGGAATAGTGCCAGAAGTTGATTCCGCCGCCCGTGCCATAACGATTCTTGAGCGCGCCGGGGCCAGGCCCCAAAAAGCCGCCGAGGTAGGTGATGTCGAAATCGCTCTGCGTGCCGACGCGCGCATTCCACGCCGACGGCTCCAACTGAACCAAATCGGTGTCGATGCCAACGGCGCGCAACTGCGCCTGAATGACCTGCGCCATGCTGCCCCAGGCGTCACCGTAGTTCAGGTACGGGAAACTGAGCTGGAAGCGATAGCCGTTCGACTGCACCGGATAGCCCGCGTCGTCAAGGATTTTCTTGGCGTCGTCGATATTCATATCGGGCGCGTGCGCGTCGGTGTTGTTCGCCCAGGCGATCACCGGGGTGTAGTAGGTGTTGACGACGCTGCCCAAACCGCTCAGGCCGCGATCAATCAACTGCTGGCGGTCAATCGCCTCGCCAATCGCCTGACGCACCTTGATGTCGCCCGTGATTTTGCGGCTGAAGTTGAAGGTGATGTAGTAGTTGCTGGCGAAGACCTTCTCGACGGTGTTGAAGCGCCCGTCGGCCTGAATATCCGCGACCGAGTCCTGCGGGAACAGGCCGGTCAGGTCAACGTCCACTTCGTCGTTGAGCATGGCCTGATCGAGCGTAGCGGCATCGGGGATGATCTGGTAGACAACGCGATCCAGATACGGCCCTTCGCCGTAGTAGTCCATATTCGCTTCGAGCGTGATGTGATCGCCGGAGACATATTCGACAAACTTGAACGGGCCAGAGCCAATCGGCTTCTGATTGGCCGGATTGGTCGTCCAGTCCGTGCCATCATAGATGTGCTTGGGCAGCACGAAGGTCGCGTACCAG
>DASZXN010000625.1:0-1656 GCA_035545875.1 Phototrophicaceae bacterium | reverse complement strand
ATCATGACGATGGGCGGCCCGGTCAAATCGACCTACTTCTACAATTACAACCTCTACGAGAAAGCCTTTAAATGGCTGGAAATGGGCTATGCTTCATCGATGGCCTGGGTGCTGTTTGCCATCATCATCGTCCTCACCCTGCTGATCTTCCGCAGTTCTTCCCTGTGGGTGTACTACGAAGGCGAGGTGCGCGAATGACCAGCGCTGTCTATCAGCCATCCTCCAGTGCTGCCAACACCAAGGCGGTGCGCCGCCGTCAGGAATTTGTCAGCAAAGGGATCATCTATTTCCTGCTGATCACGGGCGCGGCGATGTTCATGCTCCCGCTGATCATCATGGTCAGCACGTCGCTCAAACCCATCGCCGAGATCAACACCTACCCACCGACCTTTCTACCGAACCAAATCGTGACGAGCAACTACGGCGAAGCCTGGAATTACCCCAACACCGACTTCCCGCGCTGGACGTTCAACACGATCTTCATCGTCGCGGCCACCCTGCCCGGCGTGCTGATCACGTCGTCGCTGTGCGCTTACGGCTTCGCGCGGCTCAAGTTCAAGGGGCGCAACGTCTGGTTCATCCTCGTGCTGGCTTCGATCATGCTGCCGCCGCAGGTCACGCTCATCCCGCTCTACATCCTCTTCTACAAAATCGGCTGGCTCAATACCTTCGCGCCGCTGATCGTCCCGGCCTGGTTTGGCGGCGGCGCGATCAACATCTTTCTGCTGCGCCAGTTCTTCATGCAAATCCCGCGCGAACTCGACGAAGCGGCGGTGCTGGACGGCGCGGGGCATCTGACCATCTGGTGGCGCATTTACGTGCCGCTCTCGCGTCCCGCCATGATCTCGGTCGCGCTGCTGACGACGCTGGGCATCTGGAACGATTTTCTCGGCCCGTTCATCTACCTGACCAGCCCGGACAAGTACACGCTGGCGCTCGGCCTGAACATTTTCCGCAGTGTCTTCCCGCAGCTTCCGCGTACCGATTACATCATGTCGATTTCGACGCTGATGGTGCTGCCGATGATCCTGATGTTCCTGTTCGCGCAGCGCTACATTGTCAACGGCTTCATTACCAGCGGCCTCAAAGGATAAGGCTTTCATGACGCAGATCGACTATCAGGCGTGGATGGAGCAGCCGCGAATGCTGGCGGAACGCTGCCGGGGGCTGCCGCTCATCTGGACGCCGGATGTGAACTGGTTCAACAACGACTGGCTCGGCCCGACGCCCCACGTCCACGACGACGCCACCGAGATCGGCTTTCTGGCGCAGGGCAGCCTCGAAATTCAGGTCGGGGAAAGTAAGCGCGTCTATCACCAGGGCGATTTCGTCATGATGCCGCCCAATAAATATCACAATTACTGGTTCAAAGGCAGCGATACCGTCTGCTTCTTCGTCGTCGTCGCGCCCAACCACAAATATAAGCGCCTGCGCGACAAGGATTTCACCCCGGACTCGTTCGAGGGCGCTGCGCCCTTTGCCAACGTCTTTGCCGATGATCCACTGCCCTCGAACGAGCATTTCCTCTGCGAGAAGCTGACCCTTCAGCCCGGCGAAGCCGAAGCCGAGCGCGTCTTCGACCTGAAAGACCGCGTCATCTACGTCGTCAGCGGGGCGGCACAGGTGCGGCTTAATCAGCTTTCCGGCGGGCTGGCA
>DASZXN010000624.1:0-4274 GCA_035545875.1 Phototrophicaceae bacterium | reverse complement strand
GGTCGTCGGGTTGATTACAACGCCGACGATTGGGACGGCGCTCTCCAGCTTTCGAATATTAAATACACTGGCGACAACCGTTGTCGGCATCTTCATCACGCCACTGCTGCCGATTGCGATGACGCTGCTCTATTATGACATTCGCACGCGCGTCGAAGGGCTGGATTTAGCGCTCGCGGCGCTCGATAAGCCGGATGCGCGTCCATCCGATCTGCAATCGCCATCCGCCGGGCCGCTGCTGACCAGCCGCGATCTCGTCAACATGATCGTGATCGGCGTGGTTGGCGCTGCGCTGGTATTGGTGGCGGGAGGATTGTTGAGCAACGTCATGAATTCACTCGCGCCCGGTTTGAACCTGCCGCGATGACCCGCACGCTTCTGATTCTGCTGGCGTGTCTGCTGGTGGGGGTGGGCATGGCTAACGCCCAACCGATTGACGAGAGCGCCTTCTGGCGGCTGCTTGAGCAAACGGATCAGGCACTGGGGCAGGCGCAGCCTGATCTTGCCGCGCTGCGCCAGCAGTGGGCAGGGATTGATTCGGTTCAAATCGACGGCGCGACGGCGACGCTCGATCTGGCATGGATCGACGATGGGCTTGCCAGCGGAAACCCGGCGCAGGTGGACAAGCTCAAGCGCTTTATCGACGCGCTGCTGAATTATCATGTCCATCAAACGCCCTCGCCAGACAATGCAGGCGCGTCACTGACGGCGCTCTCGAAAGTCCTCAGCGATCCGCGTTTTCAGTATGCACAGATCACGCCGACGCCGCTGCCCGCGCCGAGCGAATCGAATTCAGGCACGCCTTCCGATGCCGCATCGCTGCCGAGTCAAGTCATTCTGATCGCGGTCGGCGTAGTCGTGGTTGTGCTGGTGCTGTCGTTCATCGCTCGCAGCATCAATGTGCAGAGCGTCGAACTCAAAACGAGCGCCGAGGATGATCCGACCAACTTCGCGGAGGCGCGCGAACGGGCGGACAATCTCGAAGCGGCGCGCGACTATCGCTCCGCGATTCGCTACCTTTATCTATCCAGCCTGCTGCTGCTGGATGAGCATCGGCTCATTCACTACGACGCCAGCCTGACCAATCGCGAGCATCTGCGCCAGATTGCCAACCAACCGCCTTTGTTCGAAGCGCTCCGGCAGGTCATCAACACGTTCGAGGATGTCTGGTACGGCTTTCAGCCCGTTGACGAGGATTTCTATCAGCAGTACCGCCGCTCGATTGATCATCTGAGGCAGCTCATCACATGAGCGCGCGCCTCTACCTCGTGCTGATTGGTTTTGCCGTGCTGTTCGTGATCGTTACGGCGCTGACCGTCCCGCTCAACAGTGACATCCCGCCGCTGAGTGTGCGCAGCAGCGATCCCGATGGCAGCATGGCGCTCGATCTGTGGCTGGCGGCGAGCGGCTACCACGTGCAGGAAGTCACCTCGCTCGATAAGCAGATCGAAAGCACGAATCTACTCTTCATCCTCAACCCGATTATGGAGTCGAGCGCGACTGACGCCAACCAGATTGACGAATGGGTGAAGCAGGGCAATACGCTGATCATCGCGGGCAGCCCCGATTTCACCGATACACTGCTCAATGTGTTCAACGTGCAGATGACCGACTTATCGGCGGGCAGTCTGACTTTATCGCCCGCTGCACCGGTTTTGACCAATCCGCCGTTCAACTCGGCGCGCGTCGAAGCGATCTTCGGCATCGACACCCCGCGCGCCGACGCGACGCCCTATCTGTTCAGCGAAGGCCAGCCCGTTTTGATTTCGTTTCCTGAAGGTTTGGGGACAGTTTGGGTGTCAGGAGCGCTGCGCCCATTCACCAATCTTGGCCTGAACGATTCCGGCGATGCGGCTTTGCTCGCCAACATGCTCGCGAACGTTCCGCATGGCGCGGTGGTCGGCTTTGACGAAGCGCTGCACGGCTTTGGCGATGATACCCAGCAGACGCTTTCCGGCTGGCTGTTCGGCACGGCGACAGGCTGGGCGATTCTGATCGCCTTCGCGCTGACGATGGTCTATCTGGCGCTGCGCGGGCGGCGCTTGGGTCGCGCGCTGCCGCTGCCCGATCAGCAGGTGCGCCGCGATTCGCGTGAGTACATTCAGGCGATTGCGACGCTCTTTCGGCGCTCCGGTCAGCGCGGCGAAATCCTTCAGCATTACGATCAGCAGTTGCGGCGACGACTGTCCGAGCGCTACGCCGTCGATCCCCATCTGAAGTCAGCGGAGATGGTTCGAGCCGTCAGCGAGCGCGAGCCGACCGTTGACGCGCCCGCGCTGCAAACGGCGCTCGACGATCTGGCGCGGCAGAATGTCAATGAGCAGCAGTTGGTCGAAACCGCCGCCGAGGTGGATCGCCTCTTGAGGAGTATGCACTAATGTCGGAAACCTTGCAGGGATTGGTCGAACACCTGCGCGGGCAGGTCGGGCAGGTGTTGGTCGGGCAGGATCAGGTCGTCGAACTGCTGCTGGTCGCGTTGTTCACGCGCGGTCACGTGCTGCTCGAAGGCGTGCCGGGGACGGCCAAGACGCTGATGGCGAAAACGCTGGCGCAGTTGGTACAGGCCGACTATCGCCGCATCCAGTTCACGCCCGATTTGATGCCGTCGGACGTGGTTGGCACGGTGGTGTTCGACATGCAGACCAGCCAGTTTCACCTGAAGCGCGGCCCGGTTTTTACCCAGATTTTACTGGCGGACGAGATCAACCGCGCGCCTGCCAAAACCCAGTCGGCGCTGCTCGAAGCGATGGAGGAGCGCCAGGTCAGCATCGAAGGCGACACGCAAAAGCTGCCCGATCCGTTTCTCGTGATCGCTACCCAGAACCCGGTCGAGATGGACGGAACCTATCCGTTGCCCGAAGCGCAGTTGGATCGTTTTCTCTTCAAAATCAAAGTTGGCTACCTGAACAGCGATCAGGAAGTCGAGGTGCTGCGCCGCTATCACACCGGCTTCGATGCGCATGATTTAGCGGCGGCGGGTTTGCAGTCTGTCCTCAATCCGGCTCAACTGGCGAGCATCCGGCAGGCGATTCAGGGCGTGCGCGTCGAGGATGGGATTTTGCGCTACATCGCCAACATCGTCGGCGCGACTCGCAAGAGCGCGGATTTGTCGCTCGGCGCAAGTACCCGCGCGGGAGTCGCGCTGCTGCTCTCGTCCAAGACGCTGGCGGCGATGCGCGGGCGCGATTACGTTTCGCCCGACGACGTGAAGTTCCTCGTGCCACCCGTGCTGCGCCATCGCGTCGTCATGCGCCCGGAAGCCGAGATCGAGGGGTTGGACAGCGACGCGGTTTTCCGGCGCTTGCTGGCGCAGGTCGAAGTGCCGCGCTAATCATGTTTACGTCGCGCTGGTTTCTCTTCGCGCTCGGTGTTCCGGCGCTGCTGCTGATCGGCGGTGCGCTGCCGATTTTCGTGCCGCTTGCGATCTTCTATGCCATTGGGCTGATCGGCGCAAGCTGGCTGGATCGACGCGCGGCGGGCAGCGCCGATCAATTTGTGATCCAGCGCGTTCACGATCCAAAGCTGTCGTTGGGCGTTGCCAACCCGATCCAGATCACCGTCGAATCACGGGCGCGGCGGGCGACTGAATTGACGCTGGCTGACGAGCCACCACTCAGTTTCACTATCAATGGCTCCGCTCAACAGACGATCACGCTGGCACCCCACGAAACTCACACCATCCGCTACGCTCTAACGCCCATTCAGCGCGGCGATTATCGTTTCGGCGACATCAATCTGCGCTGGGGCGGGCCGCTGCGTCTATTTGTGCGCCAGACGGTCGTCAAGGCAGCGGTGGACGTGAAGGTCTACCCGAACCTCTACGAAATTCGCCAGTTCGATCTGCTCGTGAGGCAAAATCAACTGGCGGAAATGGGCTTGCGCACGGTGCGAATGCGCGGCGAGGGTACAGCGTTCGAGAGCCTGCGCGACTATACGCCCGACGACCCCTATCGCTCCGTCAACTGGAAGGCAACGGCCCGCCGGGGCAAGCCGATCAGTATGGATTACGAGCCGGAGCGCAGCCAGCGCGTGATCATCATGCTCGATGTGGGGCGGACGATGCGCAGCCCCGTGACCGTCGATCACGAGGGCGCGCCGCTGGTGATGGCGAAGGTCGACTTCGTGATCAACAGCATTTTGCTGCTGAGTTACGTCGCCTCGCGCACCAGCGATCAGGTCGGCTTGCTGGTGTTCGCCGATCAGGTCAAGCAGTTCATCGCGCCCGCGCCGGGTGGCGCGCACTTTCAACGGCTGCTTGAAGCGATGTACGCGCT
>DASZXN010000623.1:0-3030 GCA_035545875.1 Phototrophicaceae bacterium | reverse complement strand
ATTACCGCAAAATATGGTCACGGAACGGGTGATCCTGATCGAAATAAGCAGAAGCGGGTTCAATTTTTGATTGAACAGCTTGATAGCGATGTGATCGCGCGCTTATGGCGTTGGTTCGATCAGTATGGAATCACTTGGGCGCGGGCGTTGGGCTTCCCTGAAAACATAGTCGAGCTGCTGCCACCCTTCGAGCCTGCCGCCAGCGCCGATGGTATCCGCCGCTGTCTGAGCGACTTCAGCGATTACTACAACGAGCGCGAATACCCTGGAGTAGAAGCAGGTGACATCGCGCGTGATTTGCATTATCGCGGGCTGATTCTGACCGCCGATCACGCGGCTTCAGCGGGATCGCCGCCTTTCCCTTCATTTTCCCTGACGCCAGAGATCGCCCGCCAGCCGCTTGAAGCAAAAGGGCGAGCGCTCAATCCCCATCAGGAACGGGCGGCAGCGCTCGGCGAAGGCTCGGCGATCCTGATCGCGCCGACCGGAAGCGGTAAGACCGAAGCGGCGTTGCTGTGGGCAGCATATCAGATAGAGCGGCGGCCTGCTTCACGGCTGTTTTATACGCTCCCCTATCAGGCGAGCATGAACGCGATGGAAGATCGACTCAAGCGCGACTTTTTTCACGACGCGGATGTCGTCACAGTGCAGCACAGCCGCGCTACGCTGAAATATTATCGTGACCTGATGGATGCCGACAGTGGCGCGGAAAATCCGCGCGCGGCAGCGGCTGAGGCGCGCGGACGTAAAGATCAGGCGAAGCTGAATTACTATCCGGTGCAGGTCTTCAGCCCGTATCAGATGTTGAAAGCTGCTTTTCGGCTCAAAGGCTACGAACCGCTGGTGGTCGATTACACCGGTGCGCTGTTCATTTTTGACGAGATTCACGCCTATGACGCGCAACGGCTCGCCCTGATCATCACGACGATTGGCTGGCTAGCGCAGCATTATCACGCTCGCTTTTTGATTATGACGGCGACTCTGCCGCCAATGGTGATGCAGGCGCTCAAGACGGCGCTGCCGGGCTGTGCCGAGATTCGCGCTAACGATGCGACCTTCCAATCATCTCAGCGCCATGAGGTGCATTTGCGGCACGGCGACCTGACTGATCAGCTTGACACCGTGTTGGCGGAGTGGCAGGCGCAGCATTCGACGCTAGTGTGCTGTAACACTGTCAAGCGAGCGCAGTCTGCCTATATCGAACTCAAGCGGCGCTTTGAAACCCTCGGTCTCGATCCGAAAGATCATGTTCTGCTGCTGCATGGTCGTTTTAACGGCAAGGATCGCTGGGCCAAAGAACAGCGCTTAATGAAGTATATTGGTGTGGACATGCCGAAAGCAGCGCGCAAACCGATGATCGTGGTGGCAACTCAGGTGGTCGAGGTCAGCCTGAATCTCGATTTCGATACTCTGTATACCGATCCCGCACCGCTGGAAGCACTACTGCAACGGTTTGGACGAGTGAATCGCGGGCGCGCAGAACGCAGCCTGTGCCCGGTTTACGTGTTCGATCAACCGCTCGGCGAAAAGGAATCGCTGCCCTACGATCACCGAATTGTCGCTCGAAGTCTGGAGGTGCTGGCGAAATACTGCCCTCTCGGCGCTCCGATTGACGAGCGTATGGTCACGCAGATGCTCGGCGAAATTTATCAGGGCGAGATTGAGACGGTGTGGTGGACGAGCTATCGCCAACAGGCACAGACCATGCAGCAAACATTGAACGACATCATCCCTTACCAGTCGGCTGATTGGGAGTTGGAGCAGAAGTTTTATCAGTTGTTCGATGGCGTTGAGGTGCTGCCAACCGATTCCTATGCCGAATGGGAGCAGGCCGTCGAAAACGAAGGCTATCTTGGCGCGAGTCAATATCTGATCAATATTCGCTGGGCACAGCTTGGAATGCTCAAGGGGAAAGGTCTGATCTTGCCCCAGGAAGAAGATCAGTATTTTTACCAGACGTGCGTCCATTATGATTCGGAATTCGGACTCGACCTGAATAATCAGCTTGGGGGCGATGACGGCTTATGATTGACCCATCTGTTTTGACTCCGGCGCACATCCTCATGCACGGCATGAGTGTTCAGCACGTCCGCTTCACCGTGCGCGCGACCGAACGCATCTCGTTTGATGACCAACCCGGCTCAGCGCTACGTGGCGCGCTTTATCACGCGCTGGCAGACCACTTTTGCAGCGAAGCGTTCGCCCGTGTGACCGCCGATCATGCTGAGCGCTGCCCGGTCTGCTGGCTGATGGCGCTGGAAGACCCGGCGAATGATCGCGGGCGCGATGTCACCCGACCGCTGACGATTCAGCCGCCGGAAAAGACTTTCTACAGGCAGGGCGAATCGATGCGATTTGGCGTCTCCTTGATCGGTCAGGCGCGGATGCTGCTGCCTTACCTCGCTCGCGCAGTCGAGTGGATGGGACAGCAGGGGATAGGACAGGGGCGCGGACGTTTCGAGTTGATCGCCATTCACGAGTACACGCCCCTGCTTGATGCCGAGCGCCTGCTGATGGACGGGAAGGCCGTCCAGTCGCCGACGCTGGCTGTCACGCCTGTCCGGGTGACGGAACTGGCGGCGGAACTGCCGGACAACCGGATCACACTGCATTTTCTGACACCGACTCGACTGATTTCGGCGGGAAAACTTGTCAAAACGCCTAATCCGGCAGTGATGGTCGGGCGTTTGCTGGAGCGCTGCCAGAATCTGGCGGAACATTATGCCGAATCTGATGGCAACGAATCTTCAGATCACTGGAAACAAACGGCTGCTGCGTTGGTTGAACAGGCGCGAGAACTACGTTTAGCCTATTCGGAAATCGCCTGGATCGAGGTTTTCAGCGGCAGCAAACGGCAGGGGCGTGCTACACCGATCAGCGGATTCACGGGGGCGGCGCGCTGGGAAGGCGCGGTCACGCCGCTGCGTGAGTGGCTGCTCTGGGGGCAAAGTCTGCATGTCGGCAAGGATGCGGTCAAAGGGAATGGCTGGTATCGCGTGGTGATGTGAGCGGATCCGGTGAGGGTTCTGA
>DASZXN010000622.1:0-10653 GCA_035545875.1 Phototrophicaceae bacterium | reverse complement strand
GAGGTCTTCGGCGTGTACGAGGAATCGGTGCAGATATAATTCAAATGGGCGCTTGAGAGGAGCTACCATTGTGGAAGAATGGGAGTATTGGACGGGCATTTTGGAAGCGAATATCGACTCGGAAGGCGTGAGGGATTTCATACAGAAAAGATGGCCGGATTGGAAAAAACCACCGATATTTGCGCCTCAAACGCTGATGCCAACACTCAATGAATTTGGGAAAAAGGGGTGGGAATTGATGCACATTGAGTCGGTGCATACCAATCGAAATGGTGGCATAGAAGCAGGTGGTGGCACCGGCGTTTATTTCTGTGTTTTCAAGCGGCGTGTTGTAGCGAAAAATGAATGATCCGTCGCTGTTGTTTGACATCATGACGCCTTTAGGCTTTCGAGTACACTGTTCTGAAATGTATTGGTTGAACAAGATCGTTGCTGACCATCCTGTAATGAATGGCCGGGTCGATGATGTCAAGCGCACATTGAGCGAGCCTCAAGAAATACGCTTGAGTCGAGCGGACGATGAGGTTTATCTTTTTTACACTACTGACGAAAAACGGCTCGTTTGCGCAGTGGCGCGCGCTGTGGAGAAAGATGGATTTCTGATTACAGCATACCCGGCTGATAAGATGAAAGAAGGCAAAACCGTATGGACAAAATAAAAATTCACTTCGATCCGACGGATAATTCGCTGATCATCTGGTTTGATGAGCCTGAGAAGATGGCGTATCTTTCGCCAATTGAAGAAAATACACCGGGTGAGTTTCATCTCATTAAAGCTGAAAATGGGCAGGTGATCGGGATCGAATGTCAGTTCTACCAATTACGTCCCGGTAGCGTTTCCGTTGAACTGGAGACTGCTCGTTTCATACTAGAGGAACTGAATCATGGCGGTTGACAAGCAGCTTTATACGCTGGACGAGTATCACGCATTCATGGATCGGCCTGAGAACCGGGATCGCATCTTTGAACTCATCGACGGGGTGCTGATTGAGAAGATGCCGAGCTTCACACCCTCACAGATTGCAATGGAAATCGTGTTCTTCTTCAAGCTCTACCTGCGTGAGCATCCAATTGGCTATATTACCGGGCCAGATGGCGGCTATCTGATCAACGATGAGGATGTTCTTATTCCTGACGTGGGCTATATTGCAAAAGTCAGATTGCCAGAAACGCCGGATCGAGAGGCGCTCGTGCCGCCTGATCTGGCCGTTGAGGTGAAATCACCGACGGATCGCAAGCGGGCGCTGCGTCGCAAAGCTGAACGTTATCTCGCGGCAGGAACGAAGGTGGTATGGCTGGTGTACCCTGATGAGCAGATCGTTGAAGTCTACGTTGGCGATGAGGATGTCAAAACGGTCGGCATGAATGGCACGCTCGACGGCGGCGACGTGCTGCCGGGCTTCACACTGGCGGTCAAGGACATATTCGCGCAGAAGTGAAATATCACGATGATGAAACGCCGTAGCCTGTTTCTGCTCGTCCTCCTGATCGGGATGATCAGTATTGGGACGAGCGCCGTCTATTCGCAGAATCAAGCGGTGACGCTGCGGGTAGCGGTCAAGTCTTTCCCGCCGTTCGTGATGGCGCAGGGCGACGTGTATACCGGATTCAGCATCGACCTGTGGAACGCCATCGCGCAGGAAGTGGGCGTCAATACCAGGTTCGTCGGCGTCGAAACAGTCGATGATCAACTGAACGCCGTGAAAAATGGTCAGGCGGACGCGGCACTGGCCGGGATCACAATTACGGAGCAGCGCGAGGAGCAGGTCGATTTCAGCTACCCCTATTTCGATTCCGGCCTACAAATTCTGGTGCGGTTGACGCCGGAGTCACCGATCACGAGCGGGCTGAATGCGCTGCTGTCCTCGGCGCTGCTGCAATACATGGCCGTATTTCTGCTGCTGATCGTGGTGATCGCGCACGTGTACTGGCTGTTCGAGCGGCGTCACCCCGAATTTCCACGCTCGTACCGCGCGGGGATCGGTCAACTGATCTGGTGGTCAACGCTGACGGTGCTGGGCTACGACACCCATCCACCGGGAACGCGCGCCGGACGGATCATCGCGATTGTGTGGATGTTCGCCGGAATTTTCCTGATCGCCAACCTGATCGCCGTATTGAGCGCCGGGGAGACAGTGCGTCAACTGCGCAGCGACATTCAGTCGGTGGCGGATTTGCGTGGTGAACGGGTGGTGACGGTCGCGGGGACGACTTCGGCGGACTATCTGCGCGCCAACGGTATCCCATTTACGAGCGTCTCCGTGATTGACGACGCCTATCCGCTGCTGCTCAACGGGCAGGCCGACGCGCTCGTCTACGATGCCCCGGTGCTGCGCTATTATCTGGCGACGGCGGGACGGCCTGATCTCAGTCTGGTTGGAGCGGTGGTCGAGCCGGAGAAATATGGGATCGCGCTGCCGACCGGAAGCAGCTATCGCAAGGCGATCAACGAGGCGATCCTCAAGCTGCAAGAAGCTGGAACTTACCAGCAAATCTATCAGCGCTGGTTTGGCTCGGATGCCAATTAACGTGAGATATGGATAAGCCGCAGCAGGAACAGGTTTTTCCCTGGTAGGGGCACGACATGTCGTGCCCCTACGGTCAAATGCTTCGCTCAAAATCGTTATCCCTAACTGGCGTCAATTAGTCATTGAAGCGTCAGAACACTCGACGGCGGTGAGCAAATTCTTCGCTCAGAAATAAAAACGGAGGTCGATTGGATGGCTGACCCAACCCGCTTTACTCAGCACGCGACTCACGTCATTCGGCAGGCAGAATTGGAAGCGCGGCTGCTGCGCGCGCGCAGCGTTGAGGCGGAACACCTGCTGATTGCGCTGTGCGCAGAGGACGCAGGTGTCGGCGCGACGGTGCTGCACGAGGATTTGCGCCTCGATCCTGAGCAGATTCGGTCGCTGGTAGCCGAGGTCAGCGCGAAGTTTTCGCCTGCGATGGCTGAGGCGAATGGGGATAAGCCGCCGAGAGCGCCTTCGTTTACGGATGCGCTGTATTGGGCTGGGCAGGAAGCGCTTGACGCCCATCATCACTATATCGGGACAGAACATTTGCTGTTGGGACTCGCGGCGAGCAGCGACAAACCGATGCGTGAAATATTCCAGCGGCTGAACCTGCGTCCCGAAGAAATTCGTGCGCAAGTTCATGGGCGCGTGCCAGAAATTCCACTGCAAGCCAACCGTCGGGCACGGTTGAAGGATCGCGCCCGGACGGAGTTTTATCACAACTTCGCCTATTACATACCGCAGCCGATCCGCAAGCTGTTTGGACGTTTCCTCGACTCGTCGCAAATGCCGCCGTTGGGATAGATACGGCCTCGTTAGGTCAGCGGCACGGCGACCACGCGCCCGTAGATCACGATCAGGGCAAGCGCGAGCAAAATGACGTTCGTGGCGAAGTGCGAGAAAGCATCTTTGCGGCTGGCGTGCAGCAGCAGCGCGCCGATCATGGTCAGGGCGAGGCCAGCGGCGGCGAGCGGTGTGAGCCACGTCAGGATGCCGGTCACGGCGGGCAGGATCAAACCGAGCGCGCCGAGAACTTCGAGCGTGCCGATCACGCGGACGAGGGTGCGCGGATTGAGGCTTTCGACCCACTCCATACGTGCCTGAAGCTTGTCGATGGGCTGCGTCGCTTTCATGAAGCCTGCGGCCAGAAATGCCAGCGCGAGCAGAATTTGGATGACCCAGATGGCGATGTTCATGTTGACCTCCTTAATGATTTATCCGTCATGTGTTGCTTATCCGGCAAATGTTGATTAAAATAGTAGTAGTGAGAGAAAAGCTGGTCAACCAACAAGAATTCAAGTTTGTTGGTTAGACAACAAAAGGGCGAAAATGTTGACGAACGAGGAAAAAATCGATCCACGTGTGAAGCGGACACGCCAGTTGTTGCAGAGCGCGCTGATGGCGTTGGTCGAGGAGAAGCCGATTGACAGTATCACCGTGCAGGACATCGCGGCGCGGGCAGAGGTCAACCGGGCGACGTTCTATGCGCATTTCGTCGATAAGTACGATTTGCTCGACTACACGGCGCGGGAAATCTTTCAGGCGCGGCTCGATCAGCGCCTGCCGAAGAACCCCAGCCTGACGAGCGCGAATCTGCGCCTGCTGATCCTGACCATCTGCGACCACATGGAAGAATTCATCAGTCATTGCAAACCGGTCGCGCAGATGAACGAACATGCGCGGATGTTCTTGCAGGTGCAGCCGCATTTGTACGAAGTCCTGCTGAACTGGATTGAAGACGCGGTCGGCGCGCGCTCGGCGGCGGCAGAGACGGCGGTAGAGACGGCGGCAATGGCCGCAAGCTGGGCGATCTGGGGGACGGCGTTTCAGTGGGCGCGCAGCGGGCATAAGCTCGCAGAGGCGCAGCTCGTCGATCAGATATTGGCGCTGCTGGAAAGCGGCCTCGGCGCGTATCTGCGCGAGGAAGCGCGGGCTTGAGCCAGGTTGTGCTGATCACGGGAGCATCGAGCGGGATTGGATACGCGACGGCGCTGGCCTTCGCTCAACGCGGCGCGCAGATCGCGGCGACCGCTCGCCGCTCCGACAAGCTGGCTGATCTGGCGAACGAGATCGCGGCACTCAAAGGCGAGTGCCTGACAATCAGCGCGGACGTGACCGACGCGGCGGCAATGCAGGCGGCGGTCGCGCAGACGGTGGCGCGCTTCGGTCGGCTCGACGTGCTGATTGCGAATGCAGGCGTGGGTCAGCGCGGCACGCTGGTCGATTCGGAATGGGGTGATCTGGAAACGGTGCTGCGCACGAACATCGACGGGGTGCTGCACAGTGTTCGCGCGGCGATCCCGGCGCTGCGAGCGACGAAAGGCCAGATCGTGCTGGTGGCATCGCTGGCCGGGACGACGCCCGCGCCGTACACGGCGGTCTATGGCGCGAGCAAGGCGTTCGTGCGCAGTCTGGGGTGCTCGCTGGAATACGAACTCCAGCCGGATGGAATCGCCGTGACGACGCTGCTGATCGGCCCGGTAGCGACTGAGTTCAGCGCCAATCGTAAAGGTGCGGCAGGTCACGGCGCACAGGCGGCGAATATTCCGTCGATGAGCGCCGCTCAGGTCGCGGCGGGGATTGTCAAGGCAGTGGAGCGGCGCTCGAAAACGGTCGTGCTGCGCTTGTTTGATCGGCTGATTCTGCTCGGCAATCTGCTCGTGCCCGACGTGATCGGGCGGCAGGCGGTCAAGCGCTACAAGGATTAACGCAAAGGAAAAGCGAGACATGGCTCCGAAATTGAACTCCATGCGCCTGCTGGAGCAGAACAAAATCCCGTATGAATTGGTCGAATTTCCCGACACGATGCGCGACGCCGAGGAAATCGCGGAGGTGCTGGGCGCGCCGCCCTTTCTGGTCTACAAGACGCTGGTCGTGCAGCCGGACAGCGGCGGCAAGCCGTTTCTGGTGATGATCGCCTCGAACCGTCACCTCGATCTCAAGAAGCTGGCGGCGGTCGCGGGCGAGAAGAAAATCCACATGGCGGCGCACAAGGACGCGGAAGCGCTGACCGGGCTGAAGGTCGGCGGGATTGGCGCGCTGGCGCTGACGCACAAGAACTGGACGGTGTTCATCGATCAGCCCGCGACCGAACACCAGCACATCATGGTCAGCGCGGGGCAGCGCGGCATGGATTTGCGCGTGCCGACGATGGCGCTGATCACGCTGCTGCACGCGCGGATCGCCGATGTGGGGACGGACGTAGAAGGAAGTTAAAAGGGGAAAGTTAAAAGTTATAGAAGTTACGCAGTTGAAGGAAGAAATGGGCGTTCAGTTGAACGCCCCTACGGGAAAAATCAAGGCCAACTGCGTAAGTCCTAAGTTAAAAGTGAGACACGAGAACAGTTTCGACTCTTAACTTTTAACTTCTTTTGCTTTGAACAGCTTTATCTTGAGAGGAAGTGCGCCATCTCGAAATAGTGTTCGCCGATGGGACGAAGCTGGCTGATCGCATCCTCCAGCGGGATCGGCTTCATTTCGCGCCCGCTTAGAGCGACCATCACGCCGGACATATTGTCGCGGATACACTGGACAGCCTTCACGCCCATGCGTGTCGCCAGCAGGCGATCAAAGGCGGTCGGGCTGCCGCCGCGCTGAGTGTGACCGAGAATGGTCAGGCGGATTTCAAAGCCGATGCCCTGATTCTGCTTGAGATACTCGGCTAACTCCGTGACTTTGTAGGGCGCGCCCTCGGCGATCACCGCAATCGCGTGCGATTTGCCGCGAATGTAAGCGCTCTCCAGCGCCTTCGAGACTTCTTCCATCGTGACTTCGTGCTCCGGCGTGACGACGATCTCCGCGCCGCCGACCAGACTGCCCATCAAGGCCAGATAGCCGCAGTTGCGCCCCATGACTTCGATGATGAAGGCGCGTTGATGCGACGAGGCTGTGTCGCGCAGACGATCCAGGGCCTCGACGATAGTATTCATGGCGGTATCGACGCCAATCGCCATATCCGTGCCGAAAATGTCGTTGTCGATGCTGCCCGGCACGCCGACGACCTGAAAGCCGAGCTTGTGCAGGGCGAGCGCTCCGGTCAGGCTGCCATTGCCGCCGATCACGACCAGCGCTTCGATGCCTTTTTCGTTGAGGCGGCGCAGCGCGCGCCGCTGCCCCTGCGACGTGCGAAATTCGTCGTTGCGGGCGGTCTGCAAAATCGTGCCGCCGCGCTGCAAAATACCGCTCACCTCGACGCTGGTGAGCAGTTCAAAGTCGCCGTTGATCAGGCCAGTGTACGCCTGTCGAACGCCGTAGACTTCCATGCCATATTCCATACCCGTGCGCACGACCGCACGGATGGCCGCGTTCATGCCTGGGGAATCGCCCCCGCTGGTCATCACTGCAATGCGTTTCACGAGCTTGTGCTCCCAAAATGTCCAGCTTATTTGCGCAAGTTCGTATTTTAGCGCTAAGACGTATAAACGCTAGACGCTTGATCGACCTCGACCTTATCGATCTGGCGGATTTCGCGCAGCAGGTCGTCACAGACGTTGGTGGTCAGGTGCGGAAATTCCATCAGATAGGTTGCGTCGTCGCTGACCAGCACGATCTCGAAATGATCCTGCCCGAAATATTTCTTGAACGTGCCAATCAGATTTTCGAGCCGCCGCCGATCCCGTTTCTCGTCGCCGTTGCGCAGGAAGCGGACGCGCAGCTTGCTCGGCGTTTTCGGCTTCTCCTGATGCGGCGGGCTGTAAGGCGGTAGTTCGTCGTAATCGAGCGGCGGCAGTTCATCGATGGAAGGGGGTTCGGCGCTGCTCGACCGACCTGTGGCGGGCATTTCCGGCTCGGCATTGCTGGTGGATCGAGTGGGTGCGGGTGGAGCATCCCACGCTGGCGCTGCTTCCTCCTCCGCGAGGCTGTTGGATTGGGCGCGCAGTTCAGCGAGGATGCGCGGATCATCGCTGACGACCTGCGTGAAGGTGTTATCGACCATCTCGCAGATGATCTGCGGGTCGTTGCGGGTGAGGTCGAGCTTGCCGATGATTTTGACGACCGCGCCTTCGCTGATCTTATCTTCATTGCTTTTCCACGTTCGCGGGAACAGGACGACATCAATCGTCCCGAAGCGATCTTCGAGTGTGGCGATGCACATCATGTCGTGGCTCTTGGTTGGGATTTTACGCATCGTGGAGACCAGCCCCACGAACGTCACAGGCTTTTCGTTTTGCGCATCCTCCGCCTTGAGTTCAAGCGTGCTGGTGATCGTTTGGCCTTGCAACTGCGCGAGCAGTGGGTCAATCGGATGGCTGGAAATGTAGAGGCCGAGCAGTTCCTTCTCCCAGTTGAGCATCTCGCGCTGGGTGACCTCGCCGCCTTTAGGCAGATTGTTGAGCAGATCGTCCGCGCCGGGGTCGGCTTCACCGAACAGGCTGCTTTGCCCGACATCTTTGGCCTTGTGACGATCCGCGCTGTAGCTCATGATGCGGTCGAGCGCGTTGATCAACTGTTTGCGGTCGCCGAGGCTTTGCAGCGCGCCCACTTTGATCAGGCTTTCGACCGTGCGCTTGCCCGCCAGTCGTAAATCGACGCGGCTGCAAAAATCTTCGAGATTGGCGAATTCGCCGCCCGTCTCGCGCTCGTCGATGATGTGCTGAAGCGCGCCGACGCCCGCGTTCTTGATCGCCGCGAGGCCGAAGCGAATCCCGCGTCTGGTGGCGCTCGTGCCCTCATCCTGCGTCTGAATATCGAAATCGAGCGCGCTGTGGTTGATGTCCGGCGGCAGGATCGGGATATTCAGGCGCTTGCATTCGATTAGAAAGGTCGTGACCTTTGCCGGGTCGTCAAAGTAGACCGAGAGCAAAGCCGCCATATATTCGGCGGGGTAATGGCACTTGAGGAAGGCGCTCTGGCAGGAAATGACGGCATAATCGGCGGCGTGCGACTTGTTGAAGCCGTAATTCGCAAAAAATTCTATATCATCAAATATTTGTCCGGCAGCTTCGGCATCAACGTCGTTTTCCGGGCCATTCTTGATGAAAATCTCGCGGTGCTTGAGCAGGTCTTCTTTCTTTTTCTTCGAGACGGCGCGGCGCATCAGGTCAGCATCACCGAGCGAGTAGCCGAATAGTTCGCGCCCAATCTGCATGATCTGTTCCTGATAGATCATGATCCCGTAGGTTTCCTCGAGGATGGGGCGCAGCTTTTCGTGATGATAGACGATGGGTTCTTCACCGTGCAGACGTTTGTTGTAGGTTGGGATGTATTCCATCGGGCCGGGACGATAGAGCGCGACGCCGGCGATCATGTGCTCCAGCTTGGTCGGGCGCATGTCGCGCAGCATACCCTGCATCCCGCTGCTTTCAAACTGGAACACGCCGACCGTTTCGCCGCGTCCAAGCATCTCGAAGGTTTCCTTAAGCATTCGATCCTGGTCGGGATCGCCGCTTGGCCGGTAGGGAATGTTCGACATGTCATAGCGAATGCCGCGATGTTTGAGGATCAGGTCGCAGGCGCGGCGCATGTAGCTGAGGGTCGAGAGGCCGAGAAAATCGACCTTGAGCAAGCCAATCGACTCGCAGGTTTCCATTGGGAACTGTGTCACCTGCTTGAGCGTATTGATGCCGCCGCCGTCACCTTCTTCCTCGGTGTTTTTAGCATCGCGCGACTCTTTGCTCTCTTTGGTCAGGCGATGGAGCGGAACGTATTCGTTGAGCGGACGGTCGGCGATGATGATCCCTGCCGCGTGGGTCGAGGCGTGGCGGGCAATGCCTTGCAGCGAGGCGGCGGTGTCGATGACGGTATGAATCTCCGGTACGCCGTCGTACATCGTCTGGAGTTCGGGATTATCCTTGACGTACTCGTGGACGGGCTTGGGATGCGGCTCGGTGGGAATCAGGCGCGCGGCCTGATTGACCAGCGCCAGATCGACGTTGAGGGCGCGGCCTACGTCGCGGACGGCGGCTTTCGCGCCGAGCGTTCCAAAGGTGATGATCGCCGCGACTTTCTCCTCGCCGTATTTGCGGGCGGAGTAGTTGACCATTTCGGCGCGGCGGTCGTCCGGGAAGTCCATGTCAATATCGGGCATACTCACGCGACCGGGATTGAGGAAGCGCTCGAAGAGCAGTTTGTTGCCCAGCGGGTCGATATTGGTGATGCCGAGGCAATAGGCGACGATGCTGCCCGCGCCCGATCCACGCGCATTCCACCAGATGTCGGCGGTGCGCGCGTACTGGGTCAAATCCCAGACGATCAGAAAGTAGGTGTCGAAGCCCATCCTGCCGATGACGCTCAGTTCGTAGTTGAGGCGCTCGCGGACTTCAGCGTCGTCGGCACGGCTTTCATAGCGCCAGTACAGCCCTTTTTCGGCCAGATGACGGAGATAGCTGGCCGCGTCGTAGCCTTCAGGGACAGGGAAGCTGGGCAGATGATAGCCCTTGCGATCCAGATCGATGTCGCACATTTCGGCGATCTTGACCGTGTTGAGCAGCGGCGCGCCGTTGTCGATGTGACCAAAGGCTTCCCACATCTTCTCGCTGCTTTCGAGAAAGTAGCTGTTGTCCGACATGCGCATCCGATTTTCGGTCGCTTTGAGTTCGCTCGTCTGGATGCACAACAGCGTATCGTGTGGGTCGTAATCGCCTTCCATGACGTAATGCACGTCGTTGGTGGCGACAAACTGCACGTCATCGCGGCGGCCAATGTCGATGAGCCAGTTATTGACCGTCTTGAGTTCATCGATGTTGTGCTGCTGCAATTCGAGGTAGAAGTTTTCCTTGCCAAAGGTTTGCAGATACCAGTCGAGCAGGTCGCGGGCGTCGTCGTCGCGGCCTTCCATGATCATGCTCGGAATCTGCGCGGCGAGACAGCCGCTCGTAGCGATGATGCCCTCGGAGTGGGCAGCAAGAAATTCGTTGTCGATGCGCGGGCGATAGTAATAGCCTTCCAACTGCGCGGCGCTGGCGATCTTGAGCAGGTTCTTGTAGCCCGTCTCGTTTTTCGCCAGCATCAGCATGTGATGGGCGGTGCGATCCAGCTTACCATCGCGTCCGCTCATCGGGCGGCCTGGCGCGGTGATGTACCCTTCCATACCGAGAATCGGCTTAATGCCGTTGGCTTTGCAGGCGCGATAAAAGTCAATCACGCCGAACATCACGCCGTGATCGGTGATCGCCAGCGATTTCATGCCTAACTCAGC
>DASZXN010000621.1:0-1987 GCA_035545875.1 Phototrophicaceae bacterium | reverse complement strand
TAGCCACGCTTGCTCAAACGACAAGCGCCCACCTCACCCCGTTCAGGGCAAACGCATCAAAATCAGATGGAAAGTCACAAAGGGTCACAAGGAATCGTAGGGACGGCATTGATGCCGTCCGCTCTGCCGGACGCGATCAATCGCGTCCCTACAAAATCCGCATCACCTTTCATGAACCGAACATAAATTTGATGCGTTCGCCCTGTCACCCCGTTGGCAACAGATTGTCGGTTTGGAATAGCGGTGAATTTCTTGACAAGTAGTCGAGCGGCTCTATAATGGAGAAGATACTTTATTTAATGAATAAACTATGGCGCGCCGGGCACTCCTTAAAGCAATCAACCGCTCCATCATTCTCAACGTGGTCAAGCGCTACGGGCCGATTGCGCGCGCCGACATCGCGCGGCTGACCAAGCTCAGTCCGGCGACGGTCACCTCGCAAACCGCAGAATTGATCGATGATGGGCTGATTTATGAGAAGCAGGAAGGCGACTCGCGCGGCGGGCGTCCACCGATTCTGCTGGCGCTGACGACCAGCGCCATCTACGTGATCGGCGTCAAGCTGACCGAGGCGCACATCGTCCTCGCGCTGACCGATCTGAACGCCGAGATCGTCGCTCAAAACACGCTGGCTTTACAATCGACCGAACCGACGCAGGTGGCCGATCTTATGGTCGGCGCGATCAACGAGCTGCTGCAAAGCGCCAATGTCCCGCGCAAACATCTGCTCGGCGTCGGTATTGGCACGGCGGGTATCATCGATTCGGCTAACGGCGTTGTGCGCATGTCGCCACACACGCATTGGCGCGACGTGGCTTTTGCCGAAATTGTCGAAGAACGGCTCGGCCTCGCGGTTTATCTCGATAATAATGTCAATACGCTGACGCTGTTGGAACGGCTCTATGGCCTCGGCCAGCACGTCGATAACTTTCTCGTCATCACCGTTGGCCTCGGCATCGGTATGGGGATGGTCTGCAACGGCAAAATCTACCGGGGCGCGAGCGGCGGCGGCGGCGAGTTCGGCCATACGGTCGTCGATCCTGATGGCCTGCGCTGCTCGTGTGGCAACATGGGCTGCCTCGAAACGCTGGTCGCCGATCCCTGGCTGGTCTACCGGGCGAAACAGGCGAAACTGAACGTCGAGACGCCGAATGATCTGGTCAAAAGCGCGCAGGGCGGTGACGAGACCGCGCTGCGCATCTTCCGCGATGCCGGACTGACGCTGGGGCAGAGCGTCGCTAATCTGGTCAATGTATTTAATCCATCGATGATCATCATCAGCGGCGAGGGTGTGCGCGCGGGCGATTTCCTGTTCGAGCCGATGCGCACCGCGATCCGCCGCCATTCCTTCTGGAAACTCGATCAAGAGGTCGATTTTCGTATCGAGCCGCTGCGCGACGAAAGTTGGGCGCGCGGCGCGGCCAGTCTGGTGCTGAAGCGCGTCTTCGAGACTTCAGAGACGCTGACGGCAGCGGAATCGGGGTAATAGTGGGTTTGTAGACGGCAGCGTTATTTGTCCATACAGACCCTTCACGTGTTTTTTTAGCCAAACTTTGTTTGGATAGTGAACAAAGGAGGGCGTGAAAGCGAAACTCGAAGGTCGATAAAGTGAAGAGATTGCTCAAGGAACCACGCATCGCGTTCAGTGTACAGCAGATTAAAGGAGAGCTGTTTAAATGCGTAAACTAGGTTTGATTTTGGCATTGGCGGCACTGCTGATCGTGACATCAGCCGTGTTCGCGCAGGATCAGCAGGTCACGATCACGATCTGGCACACCTACAACGAGGTTTCGCCGGAAAACGACATGCTGACCAACACGCTGATCCCGGAATTCGAGCAGCAGAACCCCGACATCACCGTCAACGCGGTGGCCTATCCCTATGACGGCTTTCGTCAGGCGCTCCTGACGGCACTCGCGGGCGGCAGTGGCCCCGACCTCGCCCGACTCGACATCATCTGGTCGCCGGAGTTCGCCAATCAAGGTGT
>DASZXN010000620.1:0-2223 GCA_035545875.1 Phototrophicaceae bacterium | reverse complement strand
TATCCATGAAATAGGCGGCATCCGCATCGGGCACGAGCACGCCGACGTAGAGGCCGTCGAAGCCATATTCGCCGTTGAGCAGCACCGCCGACGGAATCACGCGCTTCTGGTCACGAATGATCGATTCGACCATTTCGACCGCACCAGCAGCGGGTGCATACCACGCGCTCACGCCGACCAGCCCGACGATCTCACCGCCGCCCACGCGCGCACGCTGGATGATCGCTTGCAGCTTGTCCTCAGCGATCAGTTCGCGCACCGGAATGCCCGCGACCGAGGTATGACGCGGCAGCGGAACCATGTCGTCGCCATGACCGCCGAGCACAATGCCGTGAACGTCACGCACGCTGACGCCGAGTTCCATCGCGATGAAAGTCTTATACCGCGCGGTATCGAGCGCGCCCGCCTGACCGATCACGCGGTTGGCCGGGAAGCCGCTCTCGTGCAGCGCGACGTGACACATCGCGTCGAGCGGGTTCGAGACGATGATCAGGATCGCGTTGGGTGAATGCTTCACCACTTCCTTAACCACATCGCCGACGATTTTCTGATTGGTCTTAACCAGTTCGTCGCGGCTGGGGAACTGCCCGGTCACCGGGTCTTTCTTGCGCGGCACACCCGCCGTAATCACGACGACGTCCGAGTTGGCCGACAGCGCATAATCGCTGCCGCCCGTGATGCTCACGTCGAACTTCATCACCGGGCTGGCTTCCGACAGATCGAGCGCCTTGCCCTTCGCGAAATTTTCGAGAATGTCGATCAGTACCACGTCCGCCAGTTCGCGGCTGGCGATCCAGTGCGCGCAGGTCGCGCCGACGTTGCCCGCGCCGACCACCGTAACTTTACTACGAGCCATCGTTTTTTACTCCAATGCTTGACCATGAGTGGCTATAGGATAACACCGCGCATTTCCGGCGCAAGTGTGGTTCGGCATAGGCTTAATGTGACATTCATTCAATCAGATGGGGTGTCACTGCCGCTTCGATCAAGCGCTGCGTTTCACCGTCGGTTTCAATCGTGCTGATCGAGGTGTTATGTACGCTTTGATGCAGGATGCTGTCGCCGAACAGCTTGAGCAGCAGCACGCGGATCGTCCCACCGTGCGAAACCATCGCGATTTCTGGCCCCTGCTCGTTGACGGCGATCTCGCGATAAACCGCGTAGGCTCGATCCTGCATGGCGCGGCGGGCTTCGCCGTTCGGTGGGACGTAGCCGAGATAATCGTCACGCATCGCCTGCATCGCGCTCGGATATTTGGCGCTGATCTCGGTGGTCGTGAGTCCCTGAAACGCCCCCAGATTCAGTTCGCGCAGGCGCACATCATCGTGAACCGTCAGGCCGAACTCCGCTGCAATTCCCTCTGCCGTTTTGTGGGCGCGCAGCAAATCGCTGCTGTAAACTGCCGTGATCGCGTGTCCGCGCAGGTAAGCCGCCAGCGCTTTAGCCTGCTCCAGCCCAACTTCATTGAGCGGCACATCGACGTGCCCCTGCCAGCGGCCTTCGACGTTCCAATCGGTTTGTCCGTGTCGGATCAGCAGTATTCGTTTCATCTTTCACCTATCAGGGTTGACGATCCGCGCGGGTGGCGGCAAAATTAAACAGTATATCCCTATTGCAGATCAGGAGTGCATCGCGTGAGCAATCATCCCGACCCTATGAGCAAACCCGTTCCCTTTGGCCTCGCGCTGGCCGCTGGTCTTGGCCTGATCCTGATGATCCTCGCGCTCGGCTTCGGCGCGGTTCAGGGCAGCGAAGCCAACAGCACCGTGATCGGCGTGACCTTCGCGGGCGGGCTTGGCCTGCTGATCTTCGGCATCATCGGCTGGCTGGCAGCCGTACAGCCTTTCAATCACTTCGACGACATTAATGTGCCCCAGTATACCGGACATCACGAAGAACCACACCACGAAGCGCCTCATTCTGAGGACAACGCGATTATCCCGCACGAGGAAGCGCCTGTTGTTCCACATCACTAATCGAGGCAGGTGAGTAGCGATGAGCAATCTCGATTCGGTCTTTAGTGACGCGCTGCCCGAAAACCATCGCTCCGGGATGGTGGCGGTGGTCGGTCGTCCCAACGTCGGCAAATCGACACTGATCAACCGCCTGCTGAAACAGAAGATCGCCATCGTCAGCCCCAAGCCGCAGACGACGCGCCGCCGCCAGCTCGGCATCTACACCGACGAGCGCGGGCAAATCCTGTTCGTGGATACGCCCGGCCTA
>DASZXN010000619.1:0-3549 GCA_035545875.1 Phototrophicaceae bacterium | reverse complement strand
TCGGGAACGAGGCAGCGCAAACCGCACCGCATTTTTCAAAGCCCTCACCCCCTGCCCCTCTCCCTCAGAGGGTTTCTGAAAACCCCCTCGAAATGGGCGATATTTCTCCCGCTTTCCAGAAGCGCTCTGAGGGAGAAGGGGCAGGGGATGAGGGCAAAAGAGCAAGTCGTATCGTGGTCATGCGTGAGTCTCCTCGTACAGCACGCAAGCGACCTCATGCTCCGGTGCGACCGTGATGCTGGCGGGGAAGGCGGCGCGGCATTTGTCCATCGCATGAGCACAGCGCGGCGCGAAACGGCATCCCGGCGGCGGCGTGAGCAGACTCGGCACACTGCCCGACACGCCAAGCAGGTCGCCGCGTGCCACGTCTTCGCTAGGGATCGCTTCGAGCAGACCCTGTGTATACGGATGCTTGGGCGCGCGCAGAACCTCGCGCGTCGGCCCCGATTCGACCACGTTGCCCGCGTACATCACGGCGATGCGGTTGCACAACTGCGCCACCACGCCGATATTGTGCGTGATCAGCAGCACCGTCAGGTCGATTTCGCGGACAAGCTGGGCGATCAGGCGCAAAATCTGCGCCTGCACCGACACGTCAAGCGCGGTCGTCGGCTCGTCGGCGATCAGCAGTTCGGGGCGACCAGAAATCGCCATTGCGATCAAAACGCGCTGGCGCATCCCGCCGCTGAACTGGTGCGGGTAGGCGCTGATGCGCTTCTCTGGCTCCGGGATGCCAACCTGCCGGAGCAGATCAATCGCCCGTTCGCGGGCTTGACGGCGGCGCTCACGGCTCGACGGCAGCCAAGCCCGCCCGAAATAGGTCGCGCTCAGGGCATTCTCGCGGTTGAGGATGGCATCGACCATCTGCTGCTCGACGGTAAAGACCGGATTCAGCCCGGTCATCGGGTCTTGAAAGACGACGCCGATGTGGTGGGCGCGGATGTCGCGCAGTTCGCTCCCGCGCTTGGTCAGCATGTTCTCGCCGCGAAAGATCACTTCGCCTTTGGGATAACGGGCGGGCGGCTGCGGCACGAGGCGCGGGATGCTCATGGCGGTGACCGATTTGCCGCAGCCCGTCTCCCCGACGAGGCCGAGCAAATCGCCGTTGTTGATGGTCAGGTTGACGCCGTTCAGCACCTTTGATACACCGTCAAAAGTGACCATCTCGGTGTACAGATCGCGGATTTCGACTAAGGGTTCGGACATGACGTTATCAACGCACCGTCGAATTCGGATCGAGCAGGTCGCGCAAACCGTCACCAAGCAGATTGAATGCTAGAACGGTTATAAACATAAACAGACCGGGGAAGGTCGAGTACCACCAGCTACCGGGGATGAAGCGCCGCCCTGCCGCGATCATCGATCCCCAATCGGGCTGCGGCGGCAGCACGCCGATGCCGATGAAGCCGAGCGAGGCCAGACTCAGCACCGCGAAGCCGAAATCCATTGAGGCCTTGACGATGATCGCCGTCAGCAGGTTGGGCAGGATGTGGCGGAAGATAATGCGGCGGTTGCTCGCGCCGATGGCACGCGCTCCGGCGACGAAATCCTCCTCACGCATCTTGAGCATCTGCGCTTCGACCAGTCGGCAGTAACCCGGCCACCACGTCACCGAGAGCGCGAGCGTCGCGTTGACGATGCCGCGTCCGAGCGCCGCCGTGATCGCCAGCGCGAGGAAGATGCCGGGAAAGGTCAGCATGATGTCGGTCAGGCGCATGATCACCTGATTGACCCAGCCGCCGAAGTATCCGGCAATCGCGCCGAGCGTCACGCCGATGCTGATGGCGACGACCAGAATGATCACGCCGACCTCGAACGAGATTTGCGTGGCGATGATCGTGCGCGAGAACACGTCACGGCCATCCTCGTCGGTGCCGAACAGGTGAGCGGCGCTCGGCGGCTTGAGGCGCTGCGCCATGTTGAGCCTGCCGATCACGTCGCCGGGATAGGGAATCCACAGCGGCGCGGTGATGGCGATGATCAGCAGGGCGATCACCAGAATCAGGCCGATCATCGACAGGCGATTGCGGCTGAAGCGATAGGCCGCGCGGCGCAGATCGGTGATCTGGCTGGCGTGATCGGCGCGCCAGCGGGCAAAGCGGGATTGGGGTTGGAGAGCAGGTATCGTTGCCATCGGGTTTATCCGATAAATATCACGTTCAGGTAATTTCTGTAGGGGCACGATAGATCGTGCCCCTACCCATATTCGCCGTACGTTATATTGAGCGTGGGCAGGTTTCAAACCTGCCCCTACACAGATTTGCCGTGTGTTTATTTTGTGCGGGCGGGTTTAAAACCCGCCCCTACACAGATTACGCCATTGCAATTCTGGGATCGACCACGCGATAGAGCAAATCGGTAATCAGGTTGACGATCACGACGACGCAGCCGATAAACAGGGTCGCGCCCATGATCGGCTGGAAATCGAGCAGCAGCGCCGCTTGCAGCGCATACTGACCGATCCCCGGCCAGTCGAGTACATACTCGATCAGCACCGAGCCGCCCAGTTCAAAGCCGATCAGGAAGCCAAGCATCGAGACGGTCGAGATCAGCGCGTTCTTGAGCAGGTAGCGCGTCCAGATAATCCGCTCCGGGATGCCGTTGGCGCGCGCGACCAGCACAAAATCCTTGCGCACGATGTCGAGCATATCGCCGCGTAACTGGCGCGTCACCAGCGCGATCACCAGCAGCGATTGGCAAAACGCCGGGATGATCATGTAGCGCAGCGCAATGCCGAAGCTCTTCAGGTCGCCGTCAATCAGCGTGTCGAGCAGCAGCAAGCCCGTATGGACTGCCGGATAGGTCGCGCGCGGATCGAAGCGTCCGCTGACGGGTAACCAGTGGAGATTCTGCGCAAACACGATTTGCAGCACAATGGCGATCCAGAACACCGGAATGCTGACCGTCCCAATCGAAATAAAGCGCGAGATGTGATCCGGCCAGCTATCCCTCCAGCGCGCCGAGACAATCGCCAGCGGCACGCCGACGATCAGCCCGAAGATCGTCGAGACAATCGTCAGTTCGAGCGTGGCTGTGAAATAGGTGACCAGATCGGGGCCAACGGGTCGCTTGCCGCTGATCGAATAGCCCCAGTTGCCTTGCAGCAGCCCGCCCATGTAGTTGATGTACTGAAGCGGGAGCGGCTGATCCATGCCGAACTCGTGCTGAAGCGCGAGAATCTGTTCGGGCGAGGCTTGCGGCCCCGCCGCCAGCTTGACCGGATCGCCGGGGACGAGCCGCGACACCGCAAAGGTGATCAGCGAGAGGCCGATCAGCACCAGCGGAATCGTGATTAAACGCCGACCTATAAAGCGGAGCATAACAGTAAAACCTCAAAACCAGAGGTCAGGGGATTGATCCGTAGGGGCAGGTTTAAAACCTGCCCTGTGCGCATCAATTTAAGCGCCGTCGAGGGTGTTTTTGCTTCGCAAAACTAACCCTCGGCTACGAAAAACCTAACCGTCCACTAAAGGGACGGTCATTCTACTTGCGTTCTGTGGCGACCCCTTCAGTGGGTCGCTAGGTATTTGGTCGCTAGGGGTTTAAACC
>DASZXN010000618.1:0-11080 GCA_035545875.1 Phototrophicaceae bacterium | reverse complement strand
TGATCGAGCGGTGTTCAAGGGTTTTCATACCAGTACGGGTTTCCTGGTCAACGCTTCGTATAATAGAGGCCGTCTCTGAACAAATACCACATCAGGAGCAAAAAGCATGTTGAAAAAACTGCGCTTTGGCGTGATTGGCTGCGGCGGTATCGCACAGATGATGCACATCCCCTACCTCAACGAGTATGAGCAGTTCGAAATCGTCGCCCTCTCGGACATGTACGCACCCGTACTCAACGCCGTTGGCGATCACTATCATGTCGCTGCCCGTTACACCGATTATCACGAGATGCTCAAGCGCGATGACATCGACGCGGTGGGCATTTTTCACAGCGGCTCGCACCACGATTCGGTGATCGCGGCACTCGACGCAGGCAAGCACGTGTTTGTCGAGAAGCCGCTGGCCTGGAATCTGCGCGAGGTTGAGGAGATCGCCGCCAAAGTCAAAGAGCGTGGCAAGACGCTTCAGGTCGGTTATCACAAGCTCTATGACCCGGCCTTCACCTACACTCGTGATCTCGTGCGCCAGATGCCTGATCTGGCCTCGGTGCGCATCACCGTGCTGCATCCCGACGACAATCTGGGCAGATCGACACATCGCGTCCGCAAGGGCAGCGACGTTTATCTCGAAGGCCACTACCCGCCCGATGAGGCCGAGGTCGCGCGCCCGAAGATGCTCGAAGGCTCGGCGGAAGGCGCGCTCGCGCCGCTGGTCGATGAGGTACTCGGCGACCGTAAAGATGATAAGCGCCTGCGTCTCGCCTATGGTCAGCTACCCGACAGTATGATTCATCAGGTTTACACGCTGTTCGGCTTCCTGGGCAAGCCAGAGCGCGTGCTGCACACCGACGTTTGGCGCGACGGCCTATCGCTGCATAGTGTGATCGCCTACCCGAATTTCAACGTCATCCTCGACTGGCAGTACCTCGCCAACCTGAAGGACTACTTCGAGGAATACGCCTTCTTCGGCAACCACGACCGCATCTACATGCAGATGCCCTCACCCTATTTCGCCAACTTCCCCACGCCCGTGATTGTCGAAGGCGGCGACGGCGAGCTAGCCTACTCCAAGCGTGTGATCGTCTCCTATGACGAGGCGTTCAAGCGCGAACTGCTCGCCTTTTACGACAACGTGATTGAAGGCAAGAAGCCGATCTCCTCGATTGACGACGCGCTCGAACACGCGAAGTTCATGGAGGACGTGATTCACGCGGCAACGTAACGGCTGAGGACTGAGCGCTGAGGACTGAGTTTTTCTCTCAGTCCTCAGTCCTGAGGTTCTCAGTCCTACTCTTCCAGCGTGCTCAAATCGCCAACGGGCTGCCCCGTCGCCTGCGCCTTGAGGACGCGGCGCATGATCTTGCCGGAGCGCGTCTTGGGCAGCGCGTTGACAAACTCGATCTTGGTCGGCACGGCAATCGGGCCAACTTCGTGGCGAATGTGATCCTTCAACTGCTCGCGCAGTTCGTCGCTGGGTTGGAAGCCCTGGCGCAGGATACAGTAGGCGTAAATCACGTTACCGCGCACTTCATCCGGTACGCCAATCGCCGCTGCTTCCGCGACGGATGGATGGCTGACCAGCCCCGACTCGATCTCGGCTGTGCCGAGGCGATAGCCGCTGACCTTGATCACGTCGTCATTGCGACCAATCACCCAGATGTAGCCATCAGCATCCTTGCGCGCGGTGTCGCCCGCCAGATACCAGCCCTGCTTCTTGTATTTCTCCCAGTACTGCTTGACGAAGCGATCCGGGTCACGGTAGACGGTGCGCGCCATACTCGGCCAGGGCGTCTTAATCACGAGGTTGCCGTCAACACCCGGCGCAACCGGATTGCCCTCGTCGTCCACGACATCGACCTCGATGCCGGGGAACGGACGAGTCGCGCTGCCGGGTTTGAGCGCCACCGACGGCAGCGGCGTAATCATGAAACCGCCGGTCTCAGTCTGCCACCACGTATCCATGATCGGGCAGCGTTCATGACCGATCACCTTGTAGAACCAGCGCCACGCTTCAGGATTGATCGGCTCACCGACCGAGCCGAGTAAGCGCAGGCTGCTCAGATCGTGACGGTTCGGCCAGGCGTCGCCGAAGCGCATCAGGCCGCGAATGGCGGTCGGCGCGGTATAAAGGATCGTAATGCCATAATCCTCGATCATCTTCCAGTAGCGGTTCGGGTACGGAAAATTGGGCGCGCCCTCGTAGATGAATCCGGTCGCGCCGAGAATCAGCGGGCCATAGACGATGTAGCTGTGCCCGGTGATCCAGCCGGGGTCGGCGGCACACCAGTAGCGATCCTGATCCTTGATGTCAAAGACCCAACTGAGCGTCGTCGAGGTGTAAAGTTGATAGCCGCCATGCGTATGCAGGATGCCTTTCGGCTTGCCCGTCGTGCCGCTGGTGTAGAGGATGAACAGCGGGTCTTCCGCGTCCATGACCTCAGTTTCGCAGTTCGGGTTGGCAATCGGCAGCGCCATCAGGTCGTGATACCAGTAATCACGCCCCTGCTCCATCATGACTTCCTGCCCGGTGCGCTTGACCACGATCACCGATTCGACCACCGCCGAGCGCTGCACCGCTTTGTCGGCCATACTCTTGAGATCAACCGTCTTGCCCCGCAGCCACGCGCCATCGCAGGTAATCAGCACCTTGCTCTGCGCATCTTCGATTCGGTCAGCGAGCGCCTGCTCGGAGAAACCGCCGTAGATCACGCTGTGAACCGCGCCGATTTTGGCGCAGGCGAGCATGGCGAAGACCAGTTCGGGGATGCGTCCCATGTAAATGGTCACACGGTCACCCTTCTTGACGCCCATGCTCTTGAGCACGTTGGCGAACTTGTTGACCTCGCGCCAGACGCGCCAGTACGAGAATTCGCGGCGGTCGCCCGGCTCGCCTTCCCAGATCAGCGCCAGTTTGTTGCGGCGATAGGTCTTGATGTGCCGATCCAGCGCATTGGCGACAATGTTGGTCTTGCCACCGACAAACCACTTGTAGAAGGGCGCGTTGCTCTTGTCGAGCACCTGATCCCACTTCTTGTACCAGTCGAGCTTCTCAGCCTGTTTCGCCCAGAACGCTTCCGGGTCTTTTTTTGCCTCGCTATAGAGGGCTTCATAATCGGGCGCGTTGGCGTTGTTAACAATTTCTTCGGGTGGGTAATACCATTCGCCTGTCGGAGGGGCAAATTCCTGCTGCGACATAAGACTTTTCTCCTCAAATTTCGATCATGACGCGGAAATTATAGTTCATCGCTCGGTTTGGTCAACTTTGCCCGCGCGGTTGACCTGATACCAGTTGCAGATCGCCGTGAGCGGGCAGCGCTCGCAGTGGGGATTCTCCCACACACAGACCTGCTGACCGTGCTTGAGCAGCGCGATGTGGAAATTGAACAGAATGTAAGGATCAGGCGGGAGCAGGTTCAGCAGAAGATGATGTGCCCCTTCGGTATTGACCTTTGGCCCGATCAGGCCGACGCGCTGGCTGACACGATAGACGTGGGTATCGACTGGCAGCACCGGCTTGCTAAAGCAGAACAGCAGCACCAGCGAGGCTGTCTTGATACCCACGCCGGGCAGCGCCATCAGCCAATCCAGCCCCTCCTGAGCAGGCAAATCGGCTAAGAAGTCAATGTTAGCCTCGCCGCGCTCGTCGATAATTTTGGTCAGCGTGCCCTGAATATACGGCGCTTTGGCCTCGGCAAAGTTCGACGGCGCAATCGCGTCGGTCAGTTCCTTGACAGGCGCAGCGCGGATCGCTTCCCACGAGCCGAACTTCTTCCACATGCGGTCATAGGCGACCGCTTCGTTGTGCTGCGTCGTGCGGTGCGAGAGAATCGTGCTGATCAGTTCGTGCCTCGGCTGGCGGCGCGGCACAAGTGGCTGCGCACCGTAGCGCTCGACCAGCAAATCATAAACCTGCTGCGCTCTGGCCTTCAGGTCATCAATCATCGTTATCTCATCCTTAATATACACCTCCTATTATAGCGTCTTTATGGATCAGGCAAAGGATCAGCAATGAAGATGTTCGACGTTCTGATGACCCGTCCTATAATTACACACGCTTCGAAACGGGAACGCGAAGGTCGGCTATAAAATCCAGCAGGTGATTGACGCGGCGCTCGAAACGCATTGAACAGTCTGCCGCGTCGTTATCGCACGTAATCGCAGCACGGATAAACCGGATAAATGTGACCTTCAAATCGTGATGTCTATCACGAGACGCCCGGTCACCCTGCGCTACAATGGGAAAGCATAAGTTCGGAGGATGTTATGAAGCGCATTGCTGTCCTGACCAGCGGTGGAGATGCACCGGGTATGAACGCTGCGATCCGCGCCGTCGTGCGCACCGGAATCGCACAGGGGTGTGAAGTTTTCGGTGTCCATGACGGTTTTCGCGGCTTAATCGAGAATTGCATCCAGCCGCTCGGCGCGCGCGATGTGGGCGGCATCATTCAATTGGGCGGGACAATGCTTGGCAGCGCGCGGTGCCTCGATTTCAAAACAGTCGAAGGACGCGAACGCGCGCTTGTTAACCTGCGTGAGCGCGGCATTGAGGGCTTGGTCGTGATCGGCGGCAATGGCTCGCAAACCGGCGCGAGTTCACTCGACGCGATGGGTTTCCCGGTTGTCGGTGTCGCCTCGACCATTGACAACGATCTGATGGGTTCAGAAATCACGATTGGGGTCGATACGGCGCTGAATATCGCGCTGGAAGCGATTGATCGGCTGAAAGTTACCGCGTCGTCGCATCGCCGCGCTTTTCTGGTCGAAGTGATGGGGCGCGACTGTGGCTACCTGGCGTTGATGGCCGGGATCGCTGGCGGCGCGGAAGCAATTGTCATCCCGGAGGTTGAGACGAAGCCGGAAGCGGTAATGGCAACCCTACAAGAAGCTTATGAGCGCGGCAAGCGGCACGGCCTGATCGTGGTGGCTGAGGGCGCAAAATATAACGCCGACGCCCTCAGCAAATATTTTGTGGAACACCACGCCCACACAGGCTTCGAGCACCGCGCCACCATTCTCGGCCACGTGCAGCGCGGTGGCTACCCCGGCGCTTTTGATCGACTGCTGGCTTCGCGTTTAGGCGCAGAAGCTGCCACTCAGTTGAGCCAGGGCAATCACGGCGTGCTGATCGGCTGGCTGAATGATCAGGCCACAGCGACACCCTATGCCGAGGTCGTCGGCCTGCATAAGCCGCTCGATACACGCTTGTTTGAACTGGCAAACGTGCTGGCGCAGTAAGCTGATTTCGCTTACTTCTGTTCGTAGAGCGCCGCCGCAGGTTTGTCCAGCACCCAAAAGACTTGACCATCCGGCGGATCGATGATCTGCGCCGGGTAGAGATCGGGCTGCTTCGGTTCGCTCAGGATTTGCTTGACGATCTGGGCTTTTTCCTCGCCCGCAACCAGAAACATGACCTTCGCGGCGGCGTTGAGCGCGGGCGGCGTCAGCGTGATGCGCCACATCTTCACCTGCTCGACGTAAGTCGCCACCACCCAGCGCTCTTTTTCTTGCAGCGCTTTATTGCCGGGAAAAAGCGAGGCGGTGTGCCCCTCCGCGCCAAGCCCCAGCAGCAGCAGATCGAAGTTGGGCGCTTTTTCGCCGCGCCCGCCGAAGAAGTCACGGAGCGTTTTTTCGTAGTCCTTCGCCGCGTCTTCCGGGGGAAGCTGGCTCTGGATGCGATGAACGTTATTCGGCGGAATCTGCACGTGACTCAACAGCGTCTCGCGCGCCATCCGCCCGTTATTCTCGGCGTCATTGAGCGGCACGGCACGCTCATCCCCCCAGAAAACGTGCGTCCTGTCCCAATCGACCATTGGGGCATATTCGTCGCTGGCAAGCAGGCGATAAACGTCGCGCGGCGTATTCCCGCCGGAAAGCGCGACTGAGAAGCGCCCGTGCGTAGCAATCGCTTTCTCAGCAGCAGCGACGAACTGCGCTGCCGCCGCGTTCGCTGCCGCGCTGCGCGTCGGATAGACGCGAACCAGACTGCTCATGCGTCCATCTCCCCGCAGCCCAAGCGCCAGATACGCCCATCGTCCGCGAGCAGTTTTTCAGCGTCGATTGGCCCCCAGCTTCCCTTCGCATAGGTTTCGAGCGGCGGCGCTTGCGGAGCATCCCAGCCCAGGCGAATGTAATCAATCAGTTTCCACGATAGTTCAATCTCATCCTCGCGCGTGAACAGCGCGGCGTCACCCTGAATCGCGTCCAGCAGCAGGCGCTCGTAGGCTTCGGGCAAATGCGTATCGTGGAACGAGTTCGTATAAAGGAACTCCATATCGACTGGCTGAACTTCGGTCGCCGAACCCGGCACTTTGGTCTGGAAGCTCAAGTGAATGCCTTCGTTCGGCTGAATGCAGATCGAGAGCATGTTCGGGTCAAGCCCACCGCCGCGCGGCGTGTTAAAGAACAGATGCGGTGGTCGGCGGAACTGCACGACGATCTCGGATGTCTTATCCTTGAGCGCCTTGCCGGAGCGCAGATAGAACGGCACGTCCTGCCAGCGCCAGTTATCGATGTAGAGCTTGATCGCCGCATAGGTCGCCGTCTGCGAGTTGGGGGCAACACCTTCGGCATCGCAGTAACCGTCATACTGACCGCGTACCGTGTCGGTCAGCGAGACCGGACGCAGTGCGCTCAAGACCTTGACCTTCTCGTTGCGCAGCGAATCGGCGTTGTTCGAAGCGGGTGGTTCCATCGCCGTCAGCGAGAGTAGTTGCAGCAGGTGATTCTGGAACATATCGCGCAGAACGCCTGCCCCATCGTAGTAGCCGCCGCGATGTTCGACATCGACCGTCTCGGCCACCGTGATCTGGACATGATCGACGTAGTTGCGATTCCAGAGCGGCTCGAAGATCGCATTGGCGAAGCGGAAGAACAGCATATTCTGGACAGTTTCCTTGCCCAGATAGTGATCGATCCGGTAAACCTGACTCTCGTCGAAAGCCTGATGGATCGTTTTGGTCAGCGCTTGCGCCGAGCCAAGATCGTAACCGAACGGCTTCTCGATCACGACGCGCCGCCAGCCATCCTCCTGGCTGGTCATATGTGCAGCCGCCAGATTGGTCACGGCAGGCCCGTAAAAATTGGGCGCGGTCGCCAGATAGTAGAGACGGTTGGCATTCTTATGCTGTTCGATCTGGTACAGATAGTTGTGCAGCTTGACGTAATCTTCAGCCGTGCCGAGGTCGCCCTGGCTGTAATGGATCAGGGGGCCAAACTTGTCCCACGTGGCTTGATCGAACTCGCTGAATTCCTTGAGCGCTTCGGCCATCATGCCGCGAAAATCCTCGTCGGAATACGGACGGCGTGCGAAACCGACAATCTGAAATTCCTTCGGCATCCGGTCGCGTTTGTAGAGGCTGTAAAGCGCCGGAATCAGCTTACGGCTGGTCAGGTCGCCCGTCGCGCCAAAGATCACAATTGTGTTGGTTGAAGTTGAATCAGCCATCATCCTCACTCGTGTTTGACTTCGTGGCCGCCGAACTGATTGCGGGTGGCTGCCAGCAGCTTCGCGGCGTAGCTGTCGTCCTGACGGCTGACGAAACGCATCAGCAAGGACATCGTGATCACCGGGGCAGGAACGTCGTGATCAATCGCTTCCGCAACCGTCCAGCGCCCCTCGCCGCTGTCCGCCACCCAGGGTTTGATGTGGGTCAGATTCTGGTCTTCTTGCAGCGCATTGGCGATCAGGTCGAGCAGCCACGAGCGCACCACGCTGCCATAGCGCCAGATTTCCGAAATCTGGTACAGGTCGAGGTTCATTTCGGTCTTGGACTTCATGATCTCGAAGCCCTCGGCGTAAGCCTGCATCAGGCCATACTCGATGCCGTTATGCACCATCTTGACGAAGTGGCCTGCGCCGCTTGGCCCAACGTAGCCCCAGCCCTGATCGGACGCGGGGGCAAGCGTCTGGAAGATCGGACTGAGGCGATCCACGACCTCTTTATCGCCGCCGACCATCATGCTGTAGCCTTCTTTCAGACCCCAGACGCCGCCGCTCGTGCCAACGTCGACAAAGTTGATGCCCTTCGGCTTGACCAGTTCGGCGTGGCGGATTGAATCCTTATAATTGCTGTTGCCGCCGTCGATAATCGTATCGCCCGGCTCCAGCAGCCCCATCAATTCCTGAATCGACGATTCGGTCGGATCGCCTGCCGGGATCATCAACCAGATCGCGCGCGGTTTGCTCAATTTGCTCACCAGATCGGCCAGCGAAGTCGAGGCCGTTGACCCGGCGTCTACTGCGGCCTGAACAGGTTCCGGTGTGCGGTTGTAGACAACGGTGGAGTGTCCCCCCTGTAACAGGCGCACGTTCATGTTGCCGCCCATTTTGCCTAGTCCAACTAAGCCTAGCTGCATAACCGCCTCCTCGCTTGTGATAAAGTGTCTGCCTCATTATCGCGCCGGAAGTCTTAAAGCACAATTACAGCGACATGACAATTATCACTGTAATTCTGTGATTGTCCGCGAGCGAAACTTGTGGCACAATCCGATTCATAATTCAACTGGAGCGCGGGGTATTACCATGCAGCAATCAGCAACTCAAATCACACCCGTCAGCGGCGGCCTGGATGCGATTTTCACGCCGAAAAATGTCGCCGTGATCGGCGCGACCGAGCGTGTCGGCAGTGTTGGTCGTACCATCCTCTGGAATCTGATCAGCACACCGTTTGGAGGAACGGTCTTCCCAGTCAACCCGACTCGCCCAAGCATTCTGGGCATTCGCGCTTACCCGAATATCGCTGCCGTGCCGGAAAAAGTCGATCTGGCGGTGATCGTCACGCCCGCGCACACCGTCCCCGGCGTGGTGCAGGAATGCGCCGACGCAGGTATCAAGGGCGTGATCATCATTTCGGCGGGCTTCAAGGAAGCGGGCGCACCCGGTATCGAACTGGAGCGCCAAGTCCTCGAAATCGCCCGCGCGCACGACATGCGCATCATCGGGCCGAACTGCCTCGGCGTGATGCGCCCACTCTACGGCCTCAACGCGACCTTCGCGGCGGCGATAGCTCGACCCGGCAACGTCGCCTTCATCAGCCAGAGCGGGGCGCTCTGCACCGCTGTCCTTGACTGGAGTATTCAGGAAAACGTCGGCTTCAGCGCCTTCATCTCGATTGGCACGATGCTCGACGTAGGCTGGGGCGACCTGATCTACTACCTCGGCGACGACCCGAATACCCACAGCATCGTCATCTACATGGAATCCGTCGGTGACGCGCGGGCATTCCTTTCAGCGGCGCGTGAAGTTGCCTTGCAGAAGCCGATCATCATCATCAAGCCGGGGCGCAGCGAAGCCGCTGCTCACGCCGCTGCCTCGCATACGGGATCGCTGACCGGGAGCGACGAGGTACTCGATGCGGCCTTCCGACGCAGCGGTGTACTGCGTGTTGAACGCATCTCCGACGTATTCTACATGGCGGAAGTGCTTGCCAAACAACCGCGCCCGAAGGGGTCGCGCCTGACCATTGTCACGAACGCGGGCGGGCCTGGCGTACTGGCGACCGACGCTCTGATTCAGGGTGGCGGTGAAATGGCAAAATTGAGTGATCAAACGATGGACGCGTTGAATGCGCTGCTGCCGCCGCCCTGGAGTCACGGCAACCCGGTTGACATCCTCGGTGACGCCAGCCCTGAACTCTACGCCAGGTCGCTCGATATTGTCGCCAAAGACCCGAACAGTGATGGCTTGCTCGTGATCCTTACACCGCAGGCCATGTCCGAACCGACCCAAACAGCAGAGGCGCTGCGCGCCATCAAAATCGAAGGTAAGCCGCTCCTGGCAAGCTGGATGGGCGGCCCCGGCGTGGCAGCGGGCGAAGCGATCCTCAACCGCGCCAACATCCCGGCCTTCTCTTTCCCGGATACCGCCGTCCACATGTTCAACTATATGTGGCGTTACAATTACAACCTGCGCGGCATCTACGAAACTCCCATTCTGCCCGTCGATTCAGCCCACGAGACGCCGGATCGAGCGCGGGTGGCAGAAATTCTGAAGCAGGTACGCGCCGATGGACGCACGATTCTCAGCGAATATGAATCGAAGCAGGTGCTCAACGCCTATTATGTGCCGACCGTTGCAACCGAGCGTGTCGCCGATCCCGATGCAGCGGTTACTGCCGCCGAAAAGATCGGCTATCCGGTTGTACTCAAGCTCAATTCGGAGACGATCACGCACAAGACCGACGTGGGTGGCGTTCAGCTCAACCTGCGTGATGCCGACAGTGTGCGCGCCGCCTTCAGCCGGATTCAGACTTCAGTCGCGGAGAAAGTTGGCGTGCAGCATTTTCAGGGCGTGACCGTTCAGCCAATGCTCAAGCTCGACGGCTACGAGTTGATCGTCGGCAGCAGCATCGATCCGCAATTTGGCCCGGTACTGCTCTTCGGCACGGGCGGCGTGCTGGTCGAGGTCTTCCGCGATCACGCGCTGGCGCTGCCGCCGCTCAATACCACGCTGGCGCAGCGCATGATCGAGCAGACCAAGATTTATCAGGCGCTCAAAGGCGTGCGCGGGCGCAAAGCGGTCGATCTGGATACGCTGGTCAAGGTGATGGTGCGCTTCAGTCAGTTGGTGGTCGAACAGCCCTGGATTAAGGAGATCGACATTAATCCGCTGCTGGCCTCGTCCGAGCAAATTGTCGCGCTCGACGCTCGCGTCGTCCTGCACCCGCTTGATACGCCAGAGGAGAAGCTGCCGCGTTCAGCGATCCGTCCCTACCCGGTGCAATACGTCGATCAATGGGTCAGCAAGCGGGGAATTAACACGACAATCCGTCCGATTCGCCCCGAAGACGAGCCGCTGATGGTCAAGTTCAATGAGTCGCTCTCGGAGCGCAGCGTGTACATGCGCTACTTACAGATGATCAATCTGAGCCAGCGCACGGGGCACGAGCGGCTCTCGCGCCTGAGCTTCATCGACTACGACCGTGAAATCGCGCTGGTGGCCGTGCGCTCAAACCCGGCCACCAACGAACCGGAGGTCATGGGTGTTGGCCGACTGCGCAAGCAGCACAACGCGAACCGGGCTGAATTCGGGCTGATCGTCAGCGACCAGTTCCAGCATCAGGGCGTAGGCAAGGAACTCCTG
>DASZXN010000617.1:0-1852 GCA_035545875.1 Phototrophicaceae bacterium | reverse complement strand
TGCGAGCAAACAGTTGGGTCAAATGCGGGAAGATTGCTGTCAGCCGCAGCAGGCGCGACGATCACGAAGGCGGCCAGCAGTACAAGCAGGGGAATCAAACGGCGCATCCTGAAATCCTCAACTTATTCCATGAGTCGGGCGCATTGTAGCATCGCGGATGCGGTTTCGTCAGCGGAAATTGGTCATAGAGCGTGAAAGCGACGGGGAAACGTCAGGTTGAGGACAGCCGCAGTGCGGCGACCGTCGCCGCGCTGTAGGCGTCGATCAGATGGCGAAGCTGCTGACATGCCGCCTCAACGTCGCCCGCGTCAATCAGCTTGAGCAGTGCTTCATGCTCGTCAATCCGAGTGGTCAGTTCCCGATCCGAGCGCGGGGCGCGTGCCTGCCGCAAAGCGTCAAGCAGGCGCAGTTGATTGTAGAGCGTTTCGAGCACCTGTTCGGTCAGCGGCTTTTGTGCCGCCGTGCTGATCTGCTGATGAAAGCGCAAAAGGTGATCGAACGCCTGCCGCTGATCGCCGTCATGCGCGAACTGCCGCGCCACGCGGATCAAGGCGCGGAGCTGCGCGCGCGTGTTTCGGTCTAAATGCGGGATCGCCCACGTCAGCGCCAGCGTCTCGACCGAGGCGATCAGCGCGCCGATCTCGGCGGCGTCGGCGTCGCTGAACTGGCGCACATGCACGCCGAGGCGCGGCGTCTTGACGACCCAGCCTTCCTGCTCCAGAATGCGCAGCGCATCACGAATGGTGTTCTGGCTGACCGCCAACTGCTGCGCGATGCGCAGTTCGACCAGCCGCTCGCCGCTCAGATAGCGCCCGCTTAGTATCTCCTTGCGGATCGCCTCAGCAGCCGTTTCAACGCGGGTGAGGTTCATTGGGGAACCCAGACCGCGCCCATCCCGCCCAAATCGGTCACCTGCCGAATGTTCGAGCCGTCCGCGTTCATCAGGTAGATTTCGTCGCGTCCGCTGGCGTCGGACGTGAAGGTGATCAGACTGCCGGAGGGACTGAAGGCCGCGCCCCATTCGTAGCCCTGACCATCGTAGAGCACGTGACTGCCGCTGCCATCGGCCTTCATCTCGGCCAGCGCCGCATGACCATCGCCCTCGGTGTCGTAAATCAGGTTGCCATCGGGCATCAGCGCGGGCGACCAGTCCATCACGCTGTTGTGCGTCAGCGCCGTCACCTGACCGCTCGCCAGATCAAGCCGCTTGATTTCCCAGGTCGTGCCGTCGCTGATGCTGCCGCTGATGAAGTAGATCGATTGGCCGTCCTTGCTGAACACGGGCGAGGTGTTGCGCTGACCGTCCGTATACAACTGCTTGAGGCCGCTGCCGTCCGAGTGAATCTCGTACAGATCATCGCCGCCATCGCCGCGCGTATCCGTCGAGAAGGCGATCCACTGCCCGTCGGGACTCCACGAGGGCGTGCGGTCGGTGACGGTATTGTCGGTCAGGCGGCGCGAGTTGTGCCCGTTAATGTCCATTACGTAGATGTCGTAATCGCCGTCCGCGTCCGACATAAAAGCGATCTGCGCGCCATCGGGCGACACCGCCGGATACAACTCGCTCGATACGGCGCTGGTCAACTGAATTTCGACGCGCGTGGTCAGGTTCATCCTGTAGATGTCGAAGTTGTTGCTGCGCTCGGCGAAGTAGACAAGCGTGCCATCCGCCAGCGGAACCGGAGTATCGCGCTGACCGACAGGAACGACCGCCGTTTCGGTGGCGGACGGTATATTCGGCGTATTCGTAGGCGCAAGCACCGTATGCGATGGTTCCTGGGTCGTGGTGCCAACCAGCGCGATTTTCGTCGCTGTTGAGGGCTGCGGTGAAGCAATTACGCCGGGAACAGCC
>DASZXN010000616.1:0-5018 GCA_035545875.1 Phototrophicaceae bacterium | reverse complement strand
AAGCCTCGTCCACTGCCGCCCAGGCCATCACGGAGGGATCGAGTTCGCCATACGCAGGGCAAATCCCGGCAGACAGGGCGACCGCTTTCTTGCCCGGCGTGCCCAGCGGACCCATCACCGCCGCATCGCCATGCCCATGATCGGCTGCGCCGACCAGCGGCTTGATCGCCGTGCCGCCCTGCACCTCGTGGTCATAGAGGCGGACGACGGATTCCTTGCTGCGGATGTCGGGATGGGCGAGCAGGGTGAGTAAAGTGGCAGAAGGATCGATTTGTAGGGGCGCAGCGCGCTGTACCCCTACGGGAACAGTGATGGTCGGCGACGAGGGCGAGGCATGCCTCGCCCCTATGGATTCGTCTAGAGTGGGCTTGTGCCATTCGGCTTTGAGGTGAAGCTGCGGGATACCGTCGTGCAAAAAATCGACCGAGAGATCGCCAACGACGTGTTGTTCATACGTCAGTCGTAATCGCCCGGTCGCTTCAAACTCGCCAATGTGCGCGGCCTCGACATCCTGTCCGGCGCATATTTCCTGAAGCTGTTCCCAGTTATCACGGGGAACGGCGAGCACCATGCGCTCCTGAGCTTCACTCAACCAGATTTCCCAGGGACGCAGGCCGGGATATTTGAGCGGCACGGCTGCGAGCCGCACGGTTCCGCCCAAGTCCGCTGCCATCTCGCCGACCGCTGACGACAGGCCGCCCGCGCCGCAGTCGGTGATGGCGTGATAGAGCTTCGCGTCGCGCAGCCTGAGCACGACCTCCTGCACCTGCTTTTCGTGGATCGGATGACCGATTTGGACAGCGCTGCCCGCGATGCCGCCCGTCGCGGTGTCCATCTCCATGCTGGAGAAGGTCGCGCCGCGCAAGCCATCGCGCCCCGTGCGCCCACCGATCACGACGATCAGGTCGCCATCCTGCGCGCCCGTCACGTGCGATCCGTGCGGCAGCAAACCAAGACAGCCACAGAACACCAGCGGATTGGCGGTATAACCGGGGTGGTAGAGCACCGCGCCGTTGACGGTCGGGATGCCCATTTTGTTGCCGTAATCCTCGACGCCGCGAATCACGCCTTCGGCGATGCGCTGGGGGTGGAGCGTGCCCGCCGGGATCGCTTCGGCAGGCGTATCCGGCAGGCCAAAGCAGAGCACATCGGTGTTGGCAATCGGCTTGGCGCTGACGCCGAGAATGTCGCGGACAACGCCGCCGACGCCCGTGTTCGCGCCGCCGAATGGCTCCAGCGCGGAAGGATGGTTGTGTGTCTCGACCTTGAAGGCCACATCCCAGTTCTCGTCGAAGGCGATCACGCCCGCGTTATCGACAAAGGCCGAGCGGACAAACGGCTTATCAATCTTATCGGTCGCGGCGCGGATATACGTCCGCAGCAGCCCGTTGATGGTCTGCGTCTGGCCCGAATCGTCGGTGTAGTCGATCAGCGCCTTAAACGTTTTATGGACACAGTGTTCGCTCCACGTCTGCGCGATCATTTCGAGTTCGGCGTCGGTCGGTTCGCGGTCTTCCGCTTGGAAATAGGTCTGGATAGCCTGCATTTCCGCCAGATTGAGGGCGAGACGGCGCTCGGCGCTGATGCGCTTCAGGCCATCCTCGTCCGCCTCGCGCAGCGGGATGATCTCGACCGTTGCATCGGCTGACTGATAGGGTACAAACGGCGCGCTGATCGGCGTGTCAATCGTGAAGCGCTGAATCACCGGATTGGAGAAGCGCCCGGTCGCCAGTGATTCAAGCTCGGCGCGTGTCAGCGGATCATCGATCAGATAGCGCTGTCCGGTCGCGGCGCGTTCCAGTCCGGTGACGCCCAGCAAACGCGCGGCGCGCAGCAGATTTTCGGCGGCGGGATCGGTCACGCCCGGCAAGAGGGTGACTTCGATGCTATGGGCTGTGGTAGGCGAGAGAGGTTCGGAGACGAAACCGACGGTGAACGTTTCGGTCACCGGATCGGCAAGTAGCTGCTGGCTGATCTGCGCGACCTCGTTCAAGCTGAGGCCGCCCTGAAGAAAATAGAGACGGTGGACACGGTAACCGGTGATCTGGTCACCGGACGCCACTTCAACGCGTACCGTTTCAGTGGTTTGAACTTCAGACCCGGTTGGTGAAACCCGCGCCTCGTGCAATAAAGGCTCCTCCGGTGTGTCGTCCACTATAGAGTTGTTAAAAGTCTACCAAATTATAAAGTGCCTTTTCACAATCGCCAAGATGGATTATGATAAGTCCAGCACGCGCACCATTCAGGCAATCGGTCTAAAAGGAGTATGAATGTACCGCGTCCGGCGTCTCGATAATCGTCGTGAATCATCTGCGTAGACCACTCATCCGGTTTCGGTGAGTGGTCTTTTTTTTGTTCGCTCAATAGCAGCGAACCGTGTAGGGGCGGGTTTCAAACCCGCCCCTACGAAAAACGGGTACGTTCGCTAACGGCTAACCGCTTCTTTTCAGCTTTTCAGGAGGCTAAACAATGGTCGCGCCAAGCGTGGTTCGCCAATCGGAAACCTTCACCCGTTCATACACGCCCGCGCCAATCGCGGGGAATTTTGCCGGGAAACACGTCGTCACGGTCGAGCAGTTCGCGCACGCCGACATGCAAACCCTGTTTGCCGCCGCCGTCGATCTGCGCGCGCGCGTGCGCCGGGGAGATCGCTCGGTGCTCGACTTGTGCGCCGGAAAAGTCATGGCGACCCTCTTTTACGAAGCCAGCACGCGCACCGACATGTCGTTTCAGGCGGCGATGCAGCGGCTCGGCGGCGACGTGATCTCGACGGCGGGCGGCGTCCAGTTCTCGTCGGTCTACAAAGGCGAAAATCTGGCCGATACGGTGCGCGCGGTCGGCTGCTACGCCGACGCGATTGTGCTGCGCCACCCCGAAGTCGGCTCGTCGTATGAGGCGGCTTACTATCTCGATCGGCTCGGCGAGCGGCTGGGCAAGCGGACGGTCGTCGTCAGCGGCGGCGACGGCATCGGCGAGCATCCGACCCAGGCCCTGCTCGACCTGTTCACGATTATCGACTGCGAGCGCAAACTCGATCACCTGAACATCACGATGGTTGGTGACCTGCGCTACGGGCGCACGGTGCATTCGCTCTCCAAGCTGATCGCGCTGTATGAAGCGACCGGGACGATGCTCAATTTCGTCTCGCCCGACGCGCTCAAAATGCCAAGCTCTGTACTCGATTTCCTTAAGGCGCGCGGAATCCGCTACTATGAGACGAGCGATCTGCACGAGGTGATCGGCAGCACCGACGTGATCTACTGGACGCGCATCCAGCAGGAGCGCTTCAGCGACCCGGCGGATTACGAAGCCATCGCGGGCGACTTCATCATGACGCCGGAACTGTTCGCCGAGGCGAAATCCGACACGATTTTGATGCACCCGCTCCCGCGCAAGCACGAGATGGGCACGACCGACGATCACGACATCCTCGACGCCGATCCGCGCAGCGTTTACTTCAAGCAGATGGAGAACGGCATGTTCGTGCGTATGGCGCTGCTGGCGCAAGTGCTCGGCGCGTCATGATTTTGCGCATCAACGGGATGCTCGACCCGCACGTCCACCTGCGCGACCTCGACTGGTCGCACAAGGCGACGTTTGCCAGCGAGACCGCCGCCGCGCTCGCCGGAGGCTATTGGGCGGTGCTCGATATGCCCAACACGCCCCCGCCGACGATTGATCGGGCGGCGCTCGACTTGAAACGCACGTCGATGGCGCGGCAGGCGGTTTGCGATTGGGGCTTGTACTTCGGCGCGGCGCAAGCGGGCAATCAAAGTGAATACGCGGGGGCTGTGCCCGACGTGTGCGGGCTGAAAATCTACAACAACGAGACAACCGGCACGCTCCTGATCGAAGATCAGGGCGAGCGGGCGAAACACTATCAGGCGTGGGCGAGCGGTAAGCCGATTGCCGTTCACGCCGAGGGCGAGACGGTCGCGCAGATACTCGAACTGGTGCGGCGCTATCGACGCTTTACCCATTTCGTTCACATCTGCACGAAGTACGAGATCGATTTGCTGCGCGCTGCGAAAGCCGAAGGCTTGCCGATCAGCATTGGCGTGACGCCGCATCACCTCTATCTGACCGAGGACGATCTGCCGCGCCTGGGAGCACTCGGCCTGATGAAGCCGACGCTCAAAACGAGAGCGGATCGGGATGCGCTCTGGCAAGCATTAAGCGATGGTTTGGTCGATGTGGTCGAATCGGATCACGCGCCGCACACGCTGGCGGAGAAGCAGTCGAGCAAGCCGCCGTATGGCGTGCCGGGTCTCGAAACGACGCTGCCGCTGCTGTGCCTCGCGGTCGAAGAAGGTCGGCTGACGTATGAGCGCTTGATCGATCTCGTGGCGCTCAATCCGCAGCGCATTTGGGGGTTGCGACCTGACGCAGAAACGTACACGCTGGTCGATACGGATGCGCATTACACAATTGAGCGGGCGAACTTACGCTCGGCGTGCGGCTGGTCGCCGTTCGAGGGGATGCGCGTCGCGGGGCGAGTGATCGGGGTGTGGATTAGAGGAAAACAGGTCTACGATGGTGAAAACGTCCTTGTCAGCGGCGGCTTCGGTCACGACCTCGCGCCCACGCAGACGGTCGGCGCTGCTCTGGTGCAAAAATGACCGATCACTCTCTGAGGGCGCAGCACGCTGCGCCCCTACAAAAACGATCTTTGCATCAAAGCAGATCGGCGCGGATATTTCTGACCGTCTGTCACCTCCTGTATAGCGCGGCGCGCCCGCTAATCTTCCGCCAATCGGCGCAGGACGCGCACGCACGCGCGATGGCTCTGCTGCGCTGGCTCGATAATCACCGTTGGGCGCAGTCGTTATTGAAGCTGGCGCACGATTGGTCGTTTGACGACTGCCCGGTTGACGTGGGCGGTGTTCACTTGCCGCATCCACTAATCTTGGCGGCAGGCTTTGTCAAAGGTGAAGGCTTTGCAAGCGAAGATGAAGCGCGCAAGGCGGTCGAACACGATATTATTCCCGGCTGGCGCTCGATGCCGACGCTGGTCGGCG
>DASZXN010000615.1:0-4038 GCA_035545875.1 Phototrophicaceae bacterium | reverse complement strand
TTCGCTGCTGATGGAACATGACACGGGCACCAGTATTTCCACGCCGGGCGCGCCCACCAAGAATGGAAATGGCAACGGCTCGAATGGAAATGGCAACGGAAGTTAGCCTTTAAGCGCACACTTTGTAGGGGCGCAGCAAGTTGCGCCCTTGTAACCTTTGCTAACTGCAAACCGCTGTTAGCTCCTTTTTCACACCTGGCCTGCTCATCAGCATTGATCGCATATCCACCTATGTGAGAGAGCAGCCTTATGGATTTTGAAACTCTTTATGCGGATTTAGCCTCCGGCCCACAGATGATTCGCGCGCTTGTCAGTAACGTCGGCGACGAGGAAGCACGGGTGCGTCCTGCGCCCGATTCATGGTCGGTGGTCGAAGTGATCTGTCATCTCTACGACGAAGAACGTGAGGATTTCCGCGAACACCTCGACCTAATCCTCAATCGCCCGAACGATGAATGGAAGCGCATCAATCCGACGGCCTGGGTCACGGAGCGCAACTACAACGAGCGCAGCCTCGCCGAGATGCTGGTCGCCTTCGCCGCCGAGCGTGAAAAATCGCTCGAATGGCTGACCGGTCTCGCCTCACCAAACTGGGATACTGCCTATACGACGCCATTCAGAACAATGACCGCCGGGGATATGTTCGCCTCGTGGGTGGCGCACGATAATTTGCACCTGCGCCAGTTAGTCGAACTGCGCCGTGCGCGACTGGTCAGAAACACCCTACCGTATCTCGTCGAATACGCAGGTGATTGGTAACTAAATTAACGTCAGTTATGGATAACGATTTTGAGCGAAGAATTTTATCGTAGGGGCACGACAGGTCGTGCCCCTACCAGGGAAAAACCGGTTCCCGCTGTGGCGTATCCATAATTCACGTTAAATCATTCCGGTCACTTCGGCGTGCGGAAGCTCACCCGCATTGACGCGCACGATATTCGCGCCAAGCGCGGTCAGCTTTTCCTCAATGCGCTGGTAGCCCCGGTCGATCTGCTGAATGTTGGCGATCCGCGTCTCGCCTTTGGCTGCTAGCGCTGCTAACAGGATTGCCATCCCAGCGCGAATGTCCGGGCTGGTAATGTTGGCAACGCCTTTGAGCGCCGTCGGCCCTTGCACGAGGACGCGATGCGGATCGCAGAGTGTGATACGCGCGCCCATACTGACCAGCCGATCCGTGAAAAAGAAGCGGCTTTCGTACATCCAGTCGTGAAACAGCACTTCGCCCGCGCTCTGGGTCGCCACCGTCAGCGCGATACTCATCAAATCAGGCGGAAAAGCAGGCCAGGGCTGCGCTCGGATGATCGGGATGCGGTTGCCGAGGTCGGGTACAATCGTCAGCGTTTGATGCGCAGGCACGAATACGTCATTACCGCGCGTCTCCCAGTGGACTCCGAGACGCTCGAATACCAGCGCGATCATGTCGAGATACTGCGGATCAGCATCGCGAATGGTGATCTCGCCGCCCGTCATGACCGCCGCGCCGATAAAGCTGCCCACTTCCATGTAATCCGCGCCGACTCGTGCTTCGCAGCCGTGCAGCTTCTCGACGCCCTGAATCGTCAGCCGATTCGAGCCGATGCCGTCGATCTGCGCGCCCATTGCCACCAGCATGTTGCACAAATCCTGCACATGCGGCTCGCTGGCAGCATGGCGTAGGATCGTCGTACCCTCTGCGGTCACCGCCGCCATCGTTGCGTTTTCCGTCGCCGTGACGCTGGCTTCCGGCAGCAGAATATCTGCCCCTTGCAGCCCTTCGGTGTGCATGTTGAACGCGCCGTTGAACTCGATGATCGCGCCGAGTTTGCGCAGCGCGAACACGTGCATGTCGAGGCGACGCTCGCCAATCGCATCGCCGCCGGGCGACGGCAGCAGCACGCGACCGCAGCGGGCCAGCAGCGGCCCTGCCAGCACAATGCTCGCGCGCAGCTTGTCCGCTAAACGCGCATCGATCTCCGTCTGCGTGACTTCGCGCGCGTGAACTTTCAGCCGATTCTCGTCAACCCAGGCGATTTCGACGCCGAGGCCGCGCATGATCTCGATCAGCGTGCGCACGTCGCCGATATTGGGCATGTTGGTCAGGATGATCGGCTCGTCGGTCAGCAAGCACGCGGCCAGCATCTTGAGCGCGGCGTTCTTGTTGCCGCTGACCGTCACACTGCCATTGAGCGCATGTCCGCCTTCGATAATGAACTGCTGCATCGCTTATCCTATCTGCACCGTAACCAGGTCGCCGATGTGCGCGCCAAAGCGCTCTGCGAAGCTGCCGCCGTTGATCGACACTTCGAGATAGCCGCTGCTGCCGATCAACGCTAACACTTCGCCCTTTTCGACTTCCGCATAGGTACGGTCAATACTCCCGATTTGCTGATTGCCAACGGTGACAATCGCTTTATCTGCCGCAAACGATACCTGCGAAGCATCGCCAAAACGGGGTGTAAGCGTCAACTGACGCGCTTCATCCCACTGAAGCAAGCCAATACTGGTCACGAGCGTGCCAAAGTGATCAAGGTGCAATACTTCGCCGCTTATCGTTTTCTCCGCTTTCAACAGCGGTTCTGAGAGCGTAATCGGCTTATCAACCCAATTGCCAAACTGCTCAAATTCAACACCAGACGCGAGATGTGCCGCCGCTGGCGCAAAAATGTCGCGCCCGTGAAACGTGCGGCTCGTTGCCGAAAGCCGATAAGCTGGATTCGTCAATTCGACCGCACGAACTTCGCCTAATTCGCGTAAGACATAGCTCAAAACGCCATTGTCTGGCGCGACAAAAGCATAGTTGTCCACCTGCGCCGCAATCGATTTGCGCAAACTGCCGACGCCGGGATCGACCACGACGAGGAAAACTGTCCCTTTCGGGAAATAGCGATAGCTGTTGAGCAGCACAAACGCCGCCTGCTTGATGTTCTGCGGCTCAATCGCGTGCGTCAAATCGACAAATTGAAGATCGGGGTTAATACCAAGCATCACCCCTTTCATCACGCCGACGTAGGTATCGGTCGTGCCAAAATCAGTCAGCAGCGCGATCAGGCGGCTCAAATTTACCCCTCCAGAGAGTCGCTAGTATAGTCCTTTGCAAGACATTGACAACTTTCGCGCGCCTCGTTATACTGCGACTATTCACTTGGAGAGATTTCCGTGCGCCTACATCTGCACCATCACCATTTCGATTGCTTGAGTAACCCGGTGCTGGTCTAGTTCGTCACGTTCGCTTTGCCCATGAAACCCCGCACCCCTGCGGGGTTTTTATTTTTAGAGGAGGCGTCATGCTAGCAGTCATCGACTACGGCGCGGGCAACCTGCGCAGCGTGCTGCACGCACTCAACTATCTCGGCGTCGAGAGTATGCGTGTCGTGCGCGCGCCACACGAACTGCGCAGCGCCGACAAAATCATTTTGCCGGGGGTCGGCGCGTTCGGCGCAGGGATGCAGCAGTTGCACGCGCAAAATCTCGTCCAGCCGATCCGCGAGGCCGTGCGCGCAGGCGTGCCCTACCTCGGCATCTGCTTGGGGATGCAGTTTCTCTTCGACCGCAGCGACGAAATGGGCGACTTCGAGGGCTTCGGCCTGCTCCCCGGCATCGTGACCCGCTTTCCCGAACGTGACGGACTCAAAGTGCCGCACATGGGTTGGAATCAACTCGCGCCGACGCGAACGTCGCCGCTGCTCAAAAATATCGGCACGGATAGCTACGCTTACTTCGTCCACAGCTATTACTGCGTCCCGTCAAACTCCGCCGACAGCCTGATCAACGTCTGCTACGGCGACAACTTCTGCGCGGGTGTTCAGCGCGACAACATCTACGGCGTGCAGTTCCACCCGGAGAAAAGCCAGAAAACCGGGCTGCAACTGTTGACCAACTTTCTGGAGATTGCGGCGTGATTATCTATCCGTCGATTGATTTGCGCGGCGGCAAAGTCGTGCGCCTGCGTCAAGGCGACCCCAACCGTCAGACTGTATTCAGCGATGATCCGCTGGCGACCGCGCGTGAATGGATTCTCGAAGGCGCAAGCTGGATTCACATGGTCAACCTCGACGGCGC
>DASZXN010000614.1:0-14628 GCA_035545875.1 Phototrophicaceae bacterium | reverse complement strand
CTCTGAGGGAGAGGGATTTAGGGTGAGGGCACAGAAGGGAGCAAAGCGTCAAACGAATTTTGATGCGGTAGCCCTGAAGCACCGACACCCTTGCCTTGACATCCCCTGAGAGAACACATACAATGATGGTCATGATTGCGGGTTTAGCTCAGTTGGTAGAGCGTTTGCTTCCCAAGCAAAATGTCGAGGGTTCGAGTCCCTTAACCCGCTTCCCTCAAAACGACCTCCAAAGGTCGTTTTTTGTTGATACACTGCCGCTGAACATCTCCACGCCTCAAAACGCATAGCCGCCTTTGTGAATTTCTGACAGATGTTGGACTGGCCGAGGGGTTAACTTCCTGTATTCCCGCGTCTTTGCTATGCTTATCATCAATAAATGGGTCGCAGCTACGCGATAATCGACTGCTCGCTTCCACACTCGATTATCCGAAAACCATCCTGAAATGAATTGAAAGACATTTTTCGGTAGACAGCGGGTTGGGGGCACAATCTTTATAACATCTTGATACCCAAATCGTAACATAACCCTGAAATTTCTTATGCAGTCTACACAATAAACCTATAAATAAACTGACAATCCAAACGATTCAACCTATTCGCCGCTCGTCAAGCTTCACTATTTAGCACAATTTCCCAAAAGCAATTCAGAAACTTCAGCAAATTTACAGCATCTGTGTCATTCACAATCCCGATATTGTAGCTGCATCAGCGATAGGCGCGCATCGCAAATCTGTTCCTTTTGCTCTTGATGCTGTTTCCGGGAGAAGCCATGACCGACGCACCCAGCAGTACCACAGGCATGAAAAAGACACTCGGCTTGACGGGTGTCACCGTGAACGCGATGGCGCTGATTGCGCCCGGCGCGTTCCTCTGGATTACCTATCAGTTGCAGGCAGCAAACGTCGATTCGGCTGGAAACAGTACCGCGCATGACATGTGGACAGGCATCGTCGTCGCACTGATCGTCGCCTTCCTGACGGCGTTTGCCTATTCCGAACTCGCGCGTCGTTACCCCGAAGCCGGAACGGGCAGCGCGTATTACTTCTCCGAGAAAGCCTTCCTTGACCGCGAAGAACCGTCGCACCGCCGCTGGGCGCGCATCTTCAAATTCGTGACCGGCTGGGCGGCGCACCTGTTTTACTGGGTCTATCCCGGCGTGATGGTCGCATTCATGGCAACGCTCATCACCTATATTGCCAGCCAGTTCGGGATCGCCATTCCGCTGGTGGGACAGATCATCATCGCCTGTTTGTTCTCGGCGCTGGTCGGCTACATCGCCATTCGCGGCATCACCGGTTCGACCAACGTCGCCATCGCCATCAACATTATCCAGTTGACCACGCTCGTGATCTTCAGCGTGCTGGCGATTGCCTTCCGCAACTCGAACCCGCTGCATGTCGATGCGAGCGGCTGGTATTTCCAGGGCGGCGGCGACATCGTGAACCCCTTAGCGCAACTTCACACGATGGCCGGGCTGTTGTTCCAATCGACGATTGCCATCCTCATTCTGGTCGGATTCGAATCCTCGACTGCGCTGGCCGCTGAAGCGAAGAACCCGCGCCGTGACATCCCGCGCGCTGTCATTCTCTCGCTGCTCATTCAGGGCGTGTTCGCCTACCTGTTCGAATACTTTTCGGCCAACTACGCGCTCGGTAGCTGGCTCGGCAACGACGTGGCAGGCAAAGGCATCAACGCGGCTGCGGCTTCTGGCGCGCCCATCGGTGACATGGCGATCAAGATTGGCAACTCGATGCTCGGCGGCAACGGCTTCGCCCTCATGATCGTGCTGGCGATCAGTGTGGCGATTGCCATCCTCGGCACGACGCTCGCCGCCATGAACACGGGCGTGCGCATCAGCTTTGCGATGGCGCAGGATAAGGAAATGCCTGAACTGATGGGTGCGCTGCACGGTCGTTTCGCTACCCCGCATATGGGTCTGGTCGTGATGGTGATCGTCTCAGCGGTGATCGGCGCGATTGGTCTGGTCGGCGGCGCTGTCACATTGACGGGCATTACGCTGGCCTCGAACCTCGGTACCTTCGTCCTCTATGGGATCATCTGCGCCGTGACGATAGTCGCCTTCGCCGGACGCAAGGAGTTCCATCGCATCCGCCACCTGACCGTCCCGGTGCTTGGCTTGATCGGAAACATCATCATGGTCGGCGCAATCTTTATCATCGGTATCGCTACGGGCGGCACGACCGCGCAGGAAACCTATCTCGGTCTGGGGATTTCGGCGCTCTGGCTGATTGTCAGTGTGGTTTATTTCGTCATCAACAGCCGCCAGACGGGTAAAGCCATCATTCCGACGGTCGAAGCCATGCGCGGCGTGGGTGACTGAAGCGCGGGCTTTTCGTTCAAGACACTTTGGAGAGGGGGCGTTCCCCTCTCCTTTTGCCGTTTGGGGTAGAGGAGTTATTGATGGCGGCTTCACTCGTGAGCGCGTATGGATGCAGCAATGTCGGCAGCGTCCGCGAGTCCAATCAGGACTCGCTTCGCATTCAGGAACCGGACGACGAGCGAAATTTGCTCGAACACGGGTCGCTCTACGGCATTGCCGATGGGATGGGCGGCTACGAGCATGGCGGAGTCGCCAGCGCGCTCGCGCTTGAAGCCTTTTTCACCACCTTTTACAGCGGGCGCCCGTCCAAATCGCCCCAGACGATGCGTCAGGCCGTCGATAACGCTAATCTCGCCGTGTATCAGGCGGCGCAGCGCTACAACGCGCGTATGGGTACGACCCTCAGCGTGATCAATCTGATCGGTCATCAGCTTCACCTCGCCCACATCGGCGACAGCCGGGTTTATCTGGTACGCGGGCGCAAAGCCACGTGCCTGACCAACGATCACACCGCCGTTGGCGAACTCGTCCGCATGAAACTGCTCGCGCCGGATAAAGTGCGCACACACGAGCGCCGCTCGATTTTGGAAAAATGTTTGGGAATGCAGTTATTTGTTCAGCCCGATATTTCGACTCACCTCCTCAACGAGAATGATTATTTGATCCTTTGCACCGACGGCGTATGGGCCTATGTGCAGGATGACGAATTCGCGCAGGTCGTTCACGAGGTTGCAGCGCCAGAGCAGATCGCTCAGGCATTGATCGATCTGGCGCTCCAGCGTGACAGCGACGATAACGTCTCGGCAGTAGCGATCCACGTGCGCCAGTTGATGCCGATGCCCGTAGTCGCGGCAGCCGAGCGGAGCTGGGGCTTGACCCACTTACTTCGCAGTCGGCTCGGCGGAAAGGCGTAACGCTGTGGCAGCAATACAGGGCGATGCTATAATGCGCGGCATGATGCTGCAAATCGGCGACCAGTTTGACCGCTTTCAAATCCGTTCCCACCTGGCGCAGGGCGGTATGGCCGATCTTTATCGCGCCTACGATCTGACCAGCGGCAGGGAAGTTGTCCTTAAGATTCCCAACCGCATGATGATCGGCGATCCCGCGCAGTACGAACGTTTTCAGCGCGAACTGGAAGTTACCAACACGCTCAGCCACCCGTTCGTCCAGAAAGGACTCGGCTCCGGCCAATACAACCGCACGCCCTATCTCGTCACCGAGTACGTCGATGGCAAGTCACTGCGTGACCTGATCACCAGCGAAGCGCCGCTCGCCGAAGGCCGTGCGCTTGACCTGATCCACAAAATCGCCGCTGGCATTGCTTACATTCACGAGAACAGCGTCGTTCACCGCGACCTCAAGCCGGAAAACATCCTGATCACCGAAGGCGACCAGCCCGTGATCCTTGATTTCGGCCTCGCGCTGACCAAGAGCGCGCATCGCGTGACCTATGCCAACTTTACGCCGACCGCTGGTACACCCGACTACATGCCGCCGGAGCAGATCGAGGGGCAGCGCGGCGACGAGCGCACCGACATTTACGCCGTCGGCACGATGCTCTACGAACTGCTGACCGGGCACACGCCCTATACAGGCGACAGCTACGAAGTGATCGTTGCGCAGCACCTTCAGGCGGCGATTCCGCGTCTCGATCACGACAAGCCGGGCGTATCGAAGCAAATTGCCGCCATTGTGACCCGCTGTTTGCAGCGCAACCCGGTCGACCGCTACCCAACGATGCGCGCCCTGATCAGCGATCTTGACCATCTCGATCAGGTCAACACGTCAATTCTCGAAACCGGGACGGGCGAAGCGACGGCGCGCCCCTTCTGGACATCGCCCACGTTCCGCACCGTCGTGATCAGCATTCTCGTGCTTGTCGCCATTGTGGTTATCGCTCTCGCCGCGCAAGGATTAGCGCCGAAATGACCTTCAGCACCGCCCAGGATATTCTTACGGAAGTAGATCGTCGGCAAATTCGCTTTATCGACCTTCAATTCACAGACATCATGGGCGCGGTCAAGAGCATCACGATTCCGGCCAGCCAGCTCCCCGAAACGCTCGATCACGGCATCTGGTTCGACGGCTCGTCGATTGAGGGCTTCGCCCGTATCGCTGAAAGCGATATGTATCTTGCCCCCGACCTCTCCACCTTCGCCGTCATCCCCTGGCTGATGGGCAAGGATACGACCGCCCGCTTCATCTGCGACGTGTTCACGCCCAATGATCAGCCCTTCATTGGCGACCCGCGCGGTGTGCTCAAGCGCGCGCTGGCGGAAGCCGACAGCATGGGCTTTGTTTACAACACCGGGCCGGAACTCGAATTTTTCCTGCTCCAGCCGGACGAAAGAGGCAACATCGTCCCGCCCGTGCCGCAGGACACCGACAGCTATTTCGACATCCCCACCGACCTGATCGGCGGGCTGCGCCGCGAGATGACCATCACGCTCGAAGCCTTCGGCATCAACGTCGAAGCCATGCACGCCGAGGTCGCGCACGGCCAGCACGAGATCGATTTTCGCTACTCCGACGCGCTCACGACCGCTAACAATGCCGTGACTTTCCGCGTGGCGCTCAAAATCATCGCGCGGCAGAACGGTCTGCGTGCGACGTTCCTGCCCAAGCCGATTCGCGGCATGAACGGCAACGGGATGCACGTGCATCAGAGCCTTGTTTATAAAGCCACCGGAGTCAACGCCTTTGCCGACCCCGGCGATCCCTACGGCCTCTCGCAGACGGCGCAGCACTTCATCGCGGGGCAGTTGGCGCACGCGCGCGGCATGTGCGCGATTCTCGCGCCGCTGGTCAATTCGTACAAACGGCTGGTCGCGGGTTATGAAGCGCCTGTTTACATCAGTTGGGGGCGGATCAATCGCTCGGCGCTGCTGCGCGTCCCCCGCGCTCACGAGCTTGAATCGACGCGGCTCGAACTGCGCTGCCCCGATCCAAGCTGCAACCCCTATCTCGCGTTTGCCGTGATGCTGGCGGCTGGCCTCGACGGGATTCGCTGCGAACTGCCGCTTCCGCCTGCCAGCGAGGAAAATCTCTACCTGCTCGACAATCAGCGCGCGACGCCGCTCAGAACGCTGCCTGCCAGCCTTGAGGACGCGCTCGATGAACTGGAACAGGATCAGGTGATCCGTGACGCGCTGGGGCCGCACGTCTGCGAGCGCTTCATCAATGCCAAACGCGCCGAATGGGACGACTACCGTATCGAAGTCACGTCATGGGAACTCAACAAATATCTGAATGCCTACTAGCTCGCCGTGTCCGCCCCGATTACGAAATGCTCTTGTGTTGGCTGGTTTCACGCGCCTCAGCGTAAAGTTGGGCATTGCGGATAGCGATGGCGGCCTGCACCGCGAACGCTTGCAGCCCCTTGACCTGTTCAGCGGTGAAGAAATTGCGCCGTGTGCTGCACAGATTGAGCACGCCCCTGACTTTTCCTTTCATCTTCAGCGGCACGCCCACGTAAGAGCAAATCCACTCCATCCCAGGAACCTTCACCCAGTCGGTATACTGACTAACGTCGTTGACAATGATAGGCTGCCCCGTCAGGATGAGTTCGCTCAGGGTGCGCGTCGTCAGCGGAAGCTGGAAATTGATGATCATCGCCGCCATGTCGTGCCGCTCATAGCCACGACTCCCAACCACCCGTGCATGATCGCCCTCGATCATCATAATATCAGCGGAATCCGGTGTGACGACCCGCTCGACGTTCGCCAAGATTCGATCCAGCACCTGTTCGAGATCAAGTGTACTGCCAAGCACCTCGGCAGTATTGCGCAGGGCTTCGGCGAGAATCCGCTGCTCGCGCTCCGACTGGACGACCCGCTCCCGACTGATCGATGAGGCCAGCAGATTGGCAATCGCCTGCAAAAAGTGAATGTCATCTTTGGTGAAGGTTCGCTTTTGCTGCGTATCCGCGCCGAGCACGCCCCAGGGTTCCTGATCACCCGCGATAATCACGCTCATGCCGCTGACGATCTGGTGATCGCGCAGCAGCGGCGACTTGTTGAAGCGCGTTTCGGTGCTCAGGTCTTCGATGATCACGGGTTCGTTCGCCAGCAGCGTAAAGCCGCCCTGCGAATCGCGTCCCGCGTCAACCGTCGCGTGACCGACCAGTCCTGCGTGCCAGCCCACGCCCGCCTTCAGAATCAGTGATTTGCCGCCGGGAAGCAGTTGCAGCACTTCGACGTATTCGAGATCGACCGTTTTGGCAAGCCGTGCAGCAACTTCCTGCATCAGCGCGTCGAGATCAATGCCCGCCAGCGCGCGCAGACCAAGCTCGGCGACGACCTCCTGCTGGCGAATCCGCGCCCGTAAGCGTTCTTCCGCCGCCCGCGCTTCCGTCATATCGCGCAGCACAATGACCATGCCGATCAGACGATCATGTTCGTCGCGCATCGGCGCGCCAGTGACCTCAATCGGATGCTGCGTATCATCTTTCGCTACCAGCACCAAGTGATCGGCCAAATGTACAGGAATCCCCTGCTGCACTTTGCTGAAGGGGTTAGCGAGCGGCTGACCTATCCCGTCCACAATCCGCACAATGTCTGTAATCGGTTTCTCAAGCGCGAAACGTTCAGCCCATCCGGTCAGCGCCGTCGCCAGCGGGTTGACAAAAGTAATCTTGCCTGCCGAATCGGTGGCGATGACCGCATCGCCGATACTGCGTAGAGTCACCTGAAGCTGTTCGCGCTGTTTGGCGAGCGCCTGCTGCGCCTGCTTGAGTTCGGTGATGTCGAGAAAGAGGCTCACCGCCGCCTGAACGTGTCCCTGCTCATCAAAGACAGGCCGCGCTTTGTCATAAGCCCAATGCTCGGCCCCCGTGTCCTTGAAGCGGACGCGCAGCACTGTTTCGGGATACTGCATTCCCAGCAGCGCCAGACGCCCCGGCAGGCTGCTCGCGGGCAGAGGCTCGCCCAATTCGTCGAAAATCTCGTAAGGATGCAGCACCTGATCTGCCGAGGTATTGACCATCGCTTCGCCGGAGACGAAGCCCATCAGCTTGGCCGCTTCGTAATTGGCGTAGATCACTTTGCCCTGCCGATCCTGCACCATCACGCCGTTCGCCATGTCGCGCAGGTAAATATCCAGTTGATCGCGCGAGCGGCGCAGCGCGTCGAGCGTACGTTGATGCTGCCAATGCAGCGCCCCCACTACCCCCGTCACTACCAGAAACGCAGCAAAGCGTCCGACATCCACGCCCGTAAAGACCAGAATATCCGGTGAGCGCAGAAACACCTGCTTGACGATGATCAGCGAAAGCAGCGAATCGAGAATGCCGGGGCCAAAACCCCCGTACCAGGTACTCAACGTCACGGCGGCAAAGAAGAGCAGGAATGGGTTTGGCCCGAATAATTCCGGGATCAGCAGCGTTAGCAGAAAGGCGCTGACCAGCATCAGCACCGCAAAGCCGTAGCCGATCAGCGGCTGCCGCCAACGAGTTAATTTCGCCACGCCAACCACTCCTTAAGAAAAGGATAACTTCGTGACATTCTTTATTTTAGAGCGATTATGCGCAGGAAGAAAGTCTCTGGCGAATTATTAACGATTCAAACCATGCGCTGCCTCTGGAAAGTTAGTCCGCCAGCGTGTAAACGCGCACGTAATCGATCAGCATGGTTTGCGGAAACGTCGTGGTCGCATCGGGGTTGCCCGGCCACGCGCCGCCGACTGCAAGGTTCAGATTGATGTAGAAGTCGTGGTCGAACATCCAGCGGTTGCCATGCAGATGTTCCGGTGTGATCAGGTGATAAAGCTCGCCATCAATGTACCAGCGGATCGCGTCGGCATCCCAATCGACCGCGAACACGTGGAAATCGTCGGCAAACGCGCGCTTGATCGTGTGAATTTTGCCGATCCCGCCAGAGCCGTAGTAGCCGGGGCCGTGAACCGTTCCGTGAACGCTACGTGGCTCTCTGCCGATGTGTTCCATAATGTCGATCTCACCGCCTTCCGGCCAGCCGACCAGCCAGAAGGCCGGCCAAATCCCCTGCCCACGCGGAACCCTGATGCGGGTTTCGAAGCGCCCGTAGGTGAAGCGGATCGTCTGGCGCGTACTCAGGCGCGCCGACGTGTATTCGCAGGGCTTTTTATGGCACTCGATTCCTGGCAGTGCCTCTTTCCGCGCTGTAATTGCGAGGTTGCCTTTGCCGTCCAGCGCGACGTTCTCGATCCGGTCGCTGTAGTATTGCAGCTCCTGGTTGCCCCAACTGCCACCGACCTCGGCGAGCCATTTTCCAGCATTGAATGAATCGCCTTCTGGCCCGTCGAACTCGTCCGCCCAGACCAGTTTCCATTTCCGCGATGTCCACGTAATGCCGTTATCCATTATGATGCTCCCGCATCTGCACGATAAACCCGCACGTAGTCCACCAGCATCGTTTGTGGGAACGCCGACGTATTATCCGGGTTGCCCGGCCACGTTCCGCCAACCGCCACGTTCAGCAGCAGGAAAAAGTCGTGATTGAACACCCACTCGTTGCCGTGAACGTCGTTCGGCGTGATCGTCTGGTAGAGCGTACCATCGACGTACCAGCGCACCGCGTCCGGCTCCCAATCGACGCTGAAGATGTGGAAGTCGTCGGCGAAAGCCTGCTCGATCATGAACGGGCTGCCGATCCCGTTTTTGCCCGAATAGCCCGGCCCGTGCATTGTCCCGTGTATCGTCATTGGCTCTTTGCCAACATTCTCCATAATGTCGATTTCGCCGTTTTCCGGCCAGCCAACCTGATCGACATTCGCCCCGACCATCCAGAAGGCCGGCCACAGCCCCTGCCCACGCGGGATTTTGATGCGCGCCTCGACCCGTCCATAGGTGAACTGGAAATGATTCTGCGTGAGCAGCCGCGCCGAAGTGTACTGGCAGGTTCCGTACCAGCAGTTCGAGTTCGGCAGCGTTTCCTGCCGCGCGACAATCGCCAGATTACCATTGCCGTCGAGCGCGGCGTTTTCAGGACGGTCGGTATAGTATTCAAGTTCGTCGTTGCCCCAGCCGTTCCCGCCGATGTCGGCTGACCAGTTATTCGGATTGACGGGCGTGCCCGCCGCGCCGTTGAATTCATCCGACCAGACCAGCGTCTCCTGCCGCGTCATGACTGCCTCCTGCGTTTGCGCTGGTGCCACTGGCGTTTGCGCAGATGCTCTGGCACACTGCGCCGCCAGATCGAGATAGGATGAAGTTGTCGTCTGCGCATCGAGGCCGTAACCATACGGGAACAGAGGCGCATCGCATCCACGGGTCGGCAGTGTTGCCAGGTTGAAAGGAAGCTGCTCAATCGTGCGCGGCCAGGTATACGGCAGCTTGCCCGTGAACGGCTGATCGCCGAACAGCACGTCGGCGACGCCCTCGCCTTCCGTACCCGGCAGCCACGCCGCGACGAAGGCATCCGCTTCGTTCAACACGTCACTGATGATCAGCGGACGACCCGACAGCAGAATTACGACCAGTTTCTTGCTCTTGCCCCGCATCTGTTGAATCAGCGCCGTATCGCGCGCAGATAGACTGAGCGTTGCGCTGTCGCCTTTGTATTCGGCGTATGGCTGCTCGCCCACCACGACGATCCCCACGTCGGCAGGTGCTGAATCGCTGAAATTGCCGTTCGCATCATATTGAACTTTTGTCCCTGCGCCGACTGTCTGTTGAATCCCCTGTAAGATCGTTGTCCCTGGCGTGATATTGCCGACCTTACCCTGCCATTCAATCGTCCAGCCGCCGGATTGCAGGCCAATATCGTTCGCGCCCTGTCCCGCCACGTCAATGATCGGCGTAGCTTTCGCCAGCGGCAGCGTTTGTTGATCGTTCTTGAGCAGCACCAGCGACTCCGCGACCGCCTGTCGCGCCAGCGCGCGATGCTCCGCCGAGCCAACCGTCGGGAGCAGACTGCTGTCCGAATCGGGATGCTCAAACAGCCCCATCTCGAACTTGACGCGCAGAATCCGCCGCACTGCGTCGTTGATCCGATCTTCCGAGACTTCGCCCTTGCTGACTGCCTCGGTCAGCGTGATGATGAACTGCTGATAATTCTGCGGCACCATATTCATGTCGATGCCTGCGTTGATGGCAGTCACGACGGCATTCTCATAGCTTGGCGAAAGCTGGTCAATCGCCTGCCAGTCAGAGACGGCGAAGCCCGTAAAACCGAGTTCACCCTTGAGTACGTCGGTGATCAGGTATTTCTGGGCGCTCATCCTCAGGCCGCCCCAGCTTGAATACGAGATCATGATGCTCTGCGCGCCCGCCTTGATCGCCGCTTCGTACGGCGGCAGATGAATCGCGCGCAGCGTCGCTTCGTCAACGTCGGTCACGCCGCGATCAATGTTGTCGGGGCCAAACGGCGACGTTCCCCACACCGCCCCGCCATCGCCGAGGTAGTGCTTCGGAGTCGCCAGCACTGCCTGAGCGTTGGCGAGATTGTCGGTCTGCAAGCCGTGAATGAAGGCCGCGCCCAGCGTCGAGACGAGATCGGTGTTTTCGCTGTAGGCTTCCATCGTCCGTCCCCAGCGAATATCCTGCGGCACGGCGACGACAGGCGCGTAATCCCAGTAAATCCCGGTAGCGATCATCTCCTGCGCCGTCGCCCGCGCGATTTTGCTGACCAAATCGGGGTCGCGGGTCGCGCCGAGGCCAATTTCCTGCGGGAAAATCGTCGCGCCGTAGAGATTGTTGTGCCCGTGAATCGCATCCACACCATAAATCATCGGGATCGCCAGCCGGGTGTGCAGCGCGCCTTGCTGGTAGCCATCCACCAGCGCCGCCCACGACTGCGCATTATTCGGTGTGGGATAACCGCCGCCGCCGCTCAATACGCCGCCGATGAAATACGCTGTCACCGCCTGCGGCGTGATGCTGCCCTTCTCGACCAGCGTCATCTGCCCGATCTTTTCGGCCATCGTCATGCGACCGAGCAGATCATCGACGCGCTGATCGACGGACAGATTCGGATTCAGATACGGCGGCGTGTCGTCAGCGCTGGCGAGCGTGGTGGTCAGGAGCAGAAACAGCAGCACAATTGCCCATGGAAGCGTAATTTTTCGCATCAAGCATCATCCTCAAAAACGCGTCCTGTTGAGACCGTTCCCACGCTCAACCCTACGGGATTCAGGGTGATTTGTCAATTACGGTAAGCCACGTTAGCACTTAAGCATTGACTGTAAGCAGCCCTATCGCTAGAATGCTGATACTTTGGAACCCGACAGATCGGCTCAGGCTGCGCCTGAGTGAAGGAGTTTATACGGTGGCCGAAACTTATAGCTTAGACGCGCAGTCCCGTACACTGAGCGGCAAAAAGGTTCATCAACTGCGTGTGCAGGGGCTTGTCCCGGCGGTGATCTACGGCGCGCGCGTCGAGCCTGTCAACGTGCAAATCCCCTATCGCGCCCTCGAAGTTACGCTCATGAAAGCGGGCGGAACCCGCCTGATCAACGTCAACTTTGACGGCAAAACGCAGAGCGTGATCACCCGTGCCGTCCAGCGCGACATTCTGCGTGGGACGATTTTGCACGTCGATTTCCTCGCCGTCGATGCCTCGACCCGCATTCGCGCTGACGTGCAAATCCATCTGGTTGGCGAAAGCCCGGCGGTTCAGACTCGCGTCGGCAACCTGCTCCACCAGACCAGCACACTCTCGATTGAAGCCGTTCCCGCTGACCTGATCGACGCGGTGGAAGTCGATATTTCCGGCCTGAAGGAAATCGGCGACGCCATCCACGTCCGCGACCTCAACATCAACCCGAACATCACCGTCCTTAACGACCCGGACGAACTGGTCGTGCGCGTCAACGCGATCCGTGAGATCACAGAGGAAGTGACCGAGGGTGAAGGCGCTGCTGCCGAACCGGAAGTCATCTCCAAGGGCAAAGCCGAGGAAGAAGAAGAGGAATAGTCTGCCTTCGGCGGAGTCATCCTCGTATCATCAGAATCAAAAATCCCGTCACGTGGCGGGATTTTTTGTTTTCGCAAACACGTCGAAACGGCGCGGACAATCCAAAATTGTCCGCGCCCGTTTGATTTATATCTCCGCGACCGCGCCGTCGCTGCTCTCGGCCTCGGCTGAATCGTCCTCCGACACGCCGTCACCAGTCACGCCGTTACCGTTCTCGACCGGGATAGTGCCGTCCATCACCGCGACCGCGACAATCACGTCATCGTCTGCCAAATTGATCACCTTGACGCCCTGCGTATTCCGCCCGATCTCGCGGATTTGCTCCAGCGAGGTGCGCAAAATCACGTTGCCGCTGGTGATGACCAGCAAATCGTCTTTGGCGTTGATACAGTGCATCGAAACAACCGGGCCAGTTTTCTCGGTACGGCGAAGTGTCAAAATGCCTGACCCGTAGCGTCCCTGCGTGCGATATTCATCAATCGGCGTGCGCTTGCCGTAACCGTCACGGGTGATCACCAGCACGTGCGTATCACCTTCCTTGACAACATCCATGCCCACCACGACATCCTCACCAACCAGGCGAATCGAGTTCACGCCGCCTGCCTGCCGTCCCATTGCGCGGACATGACGCTCGTGGAAGCGAATACTCTGTCCATCCTCGGTTACCAGAATCACGTCCTGATTGCCGTTGGTTGGCTTCGCCCAGTTGAGCGTATCGCCCTCGTCCAGCGACATCGCAATCAGCCCGCTCGGACGCACGTCGGCGAAGTCTTCCAGATCGACGCGCTTGATCCGCCCGAACTTGGTCGCCAGCACGAAATAGCCTTCGCGGTCGAACGACGAGACGGGCACAATCGCGGTGACGTGCTCGTCGGCATTCAGCGCCAGAATGCTCTGGATCATGATGCCTTTGCCCGCTCGCGCCGCTTCCGGGATGGCGAACGCCCGCTCGCTGTAAACCCGGCCCCAATCGGTGAAAAACAGCACCGTATCGAGGCTGTTGGCGACGACTATATCGACGAGGCCATCTTCCTCTTTGGTCATCATCCCGGTGACCCCTTTGCCACCGCGCCGCTGGGCGCGATAGGCCGTCGAGGGTACACGCTTGATGTAGCCGTAGCGCGTCAGGAGAATAGCGACTTCCTCGTCGCGCACGAGATCGGCCTCGTTGAATTCGGTGCTGACGCCGTAAATCACCTGCGTGCGCCGCTCGTCGCCATAATCTTCCGCGACCTTGAGGATGTCCTCGCGGATCACGGCCAGAATTTTCTGCGGCGAAGCGAGCAAATCTTCGAGGTAGGCAATGCGGGTCATGACCTCGTTGTATTCTTCTTGCAGACGGCGCTGTTCGAGCGCCGCCAGACGGCGAAGCTGCATTTCAAGGATCGCGTTCGACTGCGCCTCGCTCAAATCGAAGCGCGTCATCAGCGAATTGCGCGCTTTATCCACGTCCTCCGCCGAGCGAATCGTCTGGATAATCGCGTCGAGGCTCGACAGCGCCTTGAGCAACCCTTCGAGAATATGGGCGCGGGCACGGCGCTTTTCCAGCTCGAACTGCGAGCGGCGCACGATCACCTCGTAGCGATGCTCGACGTAAATTTGCAGCATCCGCTTCAAACTGAGAGTGCGCGGCTCGCCATTGACCAGCGCCAGCATTTGAATGCCGTAGGTGCTCTGAAGCTGCGTGTATTTGTAAAGCTGATTCAGCACTTTGAGCGGCTGCGCCCCGTGCTTGAGTTCGACCACGAGGCGCATCCCGTTGCGGTCGGATTCATCGCGCAAATCGCTGACCTGCGTCAGCCGATCCTCGCGCACCAGCGCCACAATCCGCTCGATAATCGACACTTTGCTGATCTGGTAGGGAATCTCGGTAAAGACAATGCGGAAGCGCCCGCTGTTGGTTTCCTCGACCTCGGCTTTGGCGCGAATCGTCACGCGACCGCGCCCGGTCGCGTAGGCTTCTTTCATTTCGTCGCCCGCGACAACCAGCGCTCCCGTCGGGAAATCCGGCCCGGTGACGAACTGCATCAACTCATCGACCGAGATTTCTTCGAGGCGCTCGTAATTGTCGATTAGGTAAGCAATCGCGCCGGAGAGTTCGCGTAAATTGTGCGGCGGAATGTTGGTCGCCATACCAACGGCGATCCCGCTCGCGCCGTTGAGCAGCATGTTTGGCAGACGCGCGGGCAGCACCAGCGGTTCCTGCTGCGTGCCGTCGTAATTATCGCCGAAATCGACCGTGTTCATGTCGATGTCAACGAGCATTTCCTCGGCGAGCTTCGACAGGCGGGCTTCGGTGTAGCGCATCGCTGCCGGGCTGTCGCCATCGACGCTGCCGAAATTGCCCTGCCCATCGACCAGCAGATAGCGCAGCGAGAAATCCTGCGCCATCCG
>DASZXN010000613.1:0-8198 GCA_035545875.1 Phototrophicaceae bacterium | reverse complement strand
ATACGCGCCCGTGTCGTGGAACAGCAGCCGCTCGCCGACGTGGATCTCTGGCAGCTCGATGCTGCGCGCGATCACGTCGCAGCTATCGCAGCTTGGCCCCGCCAGCGTATAGGTGCGGGTCGGACGCTCTGACGCGCAGTCGCTCACGAGCGTAACGACGGGCGGGACGCCTTCGTAGGTCTCCATCAGGCCGTTGAACACACCCGCGTCGAGGTACAGCCACGTTTGATCGCCGCGCTGCGCCCTGCCCATCACGGTAGCGACCAGCTTGCCGCTCTCGCCGACCATACCGCGTCCCGGCTCAAGCACGAGCATGAAATCAGGCCGCGTCGGGATGTAGTCGGCAATCGCCTGACGCACCGCCGCACCGATGTCCTCAATCGTCGGGATCGATGGGGTGTGGTAGTGACCCGCCGGATAGCCGCCGCCGAGATCGAGGAAGTACAGATCATGACCGCGCTCGACCGCCTGCTGCCAGACCTCGCCGCCCGCCTTGATCGCGTTGACCCAGTTGGACACTTTCAGGCACTGCGAACCGACGTGGAAGGACAGGCCAATCGGCTGAAGGCCGAGGTCGCGCGCCTTATCGAACAGGTGCAGCGCCAGCGCGCCATCAACGCCGAACTTACCCGCCAGCGGGAGCACGCTGCCGGTATTATCCACCGCCAGCCGGACGTAAACGCGGCTGCCGGGCATATACGCAGCGACCTTTTCGACCTCATCCGTCGAATCGACCACTACGGCGTAAACCCCTGCTTCTTTCATCCGGGAGAGGAAAACCGGGCTTTTGATTGGGTTACTGCAAATGATCGCGTCACCCTGAGCGCCCGCGTCGAGTACCTTCTGCAACTCCGCCAAAGACGCGATCTCCATGCCGCCGCCGAGTTCAATCAGCGTCTGGATGATCTGAAAGTTGGAATTGGCTTTCATTGCATAATCAATCGCCGCGCCGGGGAAGGCTGCGGTAAAACGGTGGTACGTTTGGCGGATCTGCTCGAAATCGAGGATCAGGCTTGGAGTGACGGTATAGCTGTCGTGCAATAAGGTGTCCATACGGACTGTGTCCAACTGGACAAGCTCCTTCTTCGCGGTAAGCACCCGCGCGGCCTATGTGGAGTTCGCTTTTGGCGTTATACTCCAAACATTATTCACGGTTACGCAGTATACAACAGAACGATTCTGAATTGTATTAGAATTTTCCACAGATATTCTGAACAAAAATCGGTGTTGCTTTGCTGTGAGCCAAACACAACTGAAACTAGGTTATGATAAGGAGTAAGCTGAAATTCGTAAGGGCGCGGGCGCGTGGAATATTCGCATCGATCAGATGATTGTACTGGCCGATTTCTTACCTTTCACTGTCGCTAGTTCCGTTTCATTTCAGCTTACGATTGTTCAACCGGAGAGGGAGACGCGATGACTGAATTCATGTTCAAGCAGTTGATCAATGGCGCGTGGGTCGGCGCGGCGGACGGCGGCGAATGGGAACTGCTCAACCCGGCGACCGAGGACGTGCTCATGCCGATTCCCTTCGGCGCGGCGGACGACGCGCAGGCGGCGCTCGACGCAGCGGCGGCGGCATTCCCGGCGTGGGCGAAGAAAACGCCTTACGAGCGTGCGGAAATTCTGCGCAAAGCGGCAGCCTGGATTCGGGAGCGCATCGACGCGCTTGGCAGGATCACGACCGAAGAGTCGGGCAAGCCGATGCGCGAATCGACGGCGGAATGGGTCGGCGCAGCCAACGGCTTCGAGTGGTGCGCGGAACTGGCGATCCACAACGTCGGGCAAATCGTTCAGGCGCGGCGCTCGGATCGGCGGCTGATGGTGATCGAGCAGCCCGTCGGCGTGGTCGGCACGATCACGGCCTGGAACTTCCCGGTTTACAACGTGGTGCGGGCGTGGGCGGCAGCGCTGGCCGCAGGCTGCACCGTCGTCGGCAAGCCGTCGGAGTACACGCCGCGTTCGGCGATGCTGCTGGCGCAGGCGCTCCACGAGGCCGGAATCCCGCAAGGCGTGGTCAACGTCGTCAACGGTGACGCCTCGGCGATTGGCGAGGCCATGCTCAAGGATGCGCGCTGCCGCAAGATTCAGTTCACGGGCAGCGTGCGTGTCGGCAAGCTGTTGATGGATGGCGCTTCGCAGACGATCAAGCGTCTGTCGCTCGAACTGGGCGGCAACGCTCCGGTGCTGATCTTCCCGGACGTGAACGTCGAAGCGACGGCGAAAGCTGCCGTCAATGCCAAATATCGGAACTGTGGGCAGGTCTGCATCGCGCCGCAGCGTTTCTTTGTCCACAGCCGCATCGCTGAGGAATTTATCGACCACGCCGCCAAGTTCGCTCAGACGATGAAGCTTGGCAATGGGCTGGAAGCCACGACCGACGTGGGGCCGCTGATCAATGCGACCCAGCGCGAACGGCTGGATAAGCTGGTCAAGGCATCGGTGAATGAAGGCGCGGCGGTGCTGGCAGGCGGCGCGCGCGCTGAGGGCAAAGGCTATTTCTACCAGCCGACGGTGATCACCAACCTGACGCCGGATATGCCCGCCTACCGTGAAGAACTATTTGGGCCAGTCATGCCGATCATCCCGTTTGATGATGTCGATCAGGCATTGACGTTAGCAAATGCGACCGAGTACGGACTCGCCGCCTACGTGCAAACGCACGACATGAATACGGCGATCCGCATGTATGAAGGACTGGAGTTTGGCATGGTTGCTGTCAATGATTGGCTGCCCTCAACGCCGGAAATGCCCTTCGGTGGTGTCAAAGCCAGCGGCATGGGGCGCGAGTATGGGCAGGAAGGCTTGCACGAATACATGGAAACGAAGGCTGTATTTATTGGTGGTGTGACATGATACCCGTCCGAATTACCCATGCGGTCAATCTGCGGATTGACATTGTGAACCTGAAGCCGGAACACATCCCCGAACTGGTTCGGCTGCAAAAGGTCAATTTTCCTACGCTCACCGAGCGCGAACTCCTCGACAAAGCCAAATATCTGAACCACCTCGAACTGTTCCCGGAAGGTCAGTTCGTCGCGCTTGCCTACCGGAATGGCGAAACGATTCCGATTGGCTCGACCAGCACCTTCCGCACCGACTTCGACTTCGACCACAGCCAGCACACCTTCCTTGATGCGGTCGCCAATGGCTGGCTGACCAATCACGATCCGAAGGGGGAATGGCTCTACGGCGCGGACATGAACGTGCATCCCAAATATCGCGGGATGCGGATTGGCCGCCGCCTGTACGAAGCGCGTCAGGCGCTCGCCCGCAAGCTCAACCTGCGCGGCGAAATCGCGGGCGGGCTGATCCCCGGTTATCACGACCACGCCGAAACGATGAGCGTGGCGCAGTATGTCCTACACGTGCATCAGGCACGCCTGCACGATCCCACCCTGAGTATGCAGCTTCGCAACGGCTTTCAGGTCAAAGGCATCCTCTACAATCACATTGCCGACCCGCGCTCGCACAACTGCGCAACGCTGATCGTGCGTGAAAATCCTTACTACCATCCCAAGCAGCCCGAAGGTTGAGCCTTCGGTTTGCGCTTTGCGCTTTTTGAATAGTGTTTTTCGACAACTGAATAAATGACATTGCTCCAGCGGCGCTTCCGCACCGTTCGGTTAAACTTTGTTGATCACCAAGTGCCGAATGCTACGAATCAGCTTTCGGCTGCGGTAGAATAGAGTCATGTCAATGTGAGGAATCGATCATGGCAAGCGACCGTATTGGCGATATGACGTTAGCGGAATTGAAGACGTTAATCGAAACGACCATCGATCAACGAACACGAGGGATACGTCAGCTTGGCGGCAAACGCAGCGTTCAAGAAGTTCTGGATTCAATTGATAAACATCGTTGGACACCGCCGCCTGGAGCGCCTTCGTCGCTTGAACTTCTTCGCGAAGATCGAGATCGATAGATGGCTGATTATGTCGTAGATACCTCCATCGTCATACAGGAACTATTCCAAGAAAAGTATACAGAGTACGTTCGCAGGTTCTTCGCCAGATTAGCCAGTGGAGACAAGTTCTACATCCCAGAATTTTGTCTGGTGGAATGTACGAACGTGCTTTGGAAACATGTAAGATTTGATTCGATGCCTCAGGGTGAAGCAGAAATTCTCATAGGAGATTTGCTGCATCTACCCTTCATCACAGCTTCGATAGAGGAACTACTTCCACGTGCCTTACAAATCGGGCTGGCGCACAAACTGGCGATCTACGACTCGATTTACATCGCAGTAGCGGAAAAATACAAATATCCGCTGATTACAGCCGACGCGAAACAGGAAACGGCGGCAAGAACTGTTGGGATTACCATTAAACCGATCGCCGATTTCTAAAGCGATCTCATATCCGAGGAGGATTGTTAAAACATGGCAAATTTCGAACTGATGCGTCAATTGAGCGAGAATCATGGCGGCAAAATTCTGCTGCTGGTGATGGATGGTCTCGGCGGTCTGCCGATGACTCCCGGCGGCCCAACCGAACTCGAAGCCGCCTATAAGCCGAATATGGATCGGCTGGCGAAGGAAGGCAGCACGGGCCTGACCATCCCGGTGGCGCGCGGCGTCGCGCCGGGGAGCGGCCCCGCGCACCTCGCGCTGTTCGGCTACGACCCGATTGTCTACGACATCGGGCGCGGCGTGCTCGAAGCGATTGGCATCGGCCTGCACGTCGGCGAAAAAGACGTGGCGATTCGCGGCAACTTCTGTACCGTTGACGCGAACGGCATCATCACCGACCGCCGCGCTGGACGTATCTCGACTGAAGAAGGCGAGAAGCGCGTCGAACTGCTGAAGGACATCAAGATCGACGGCGTGGAGACGGAGGTTCGCGCAGGCGAGGGCTACCGCTTCGCGCTGGTGATTCGCGGCGACGGTTTGAGCGACAAGGTTGAGGACACCGATCCGCAGGCGACGGGAGTCCCGCCGCTGCCCGCCAAAGCGACCGCGCCGGAAGCGGAAAAGACCGCCCGCATCGCCAACGAGTGGATTGCGCAGGCGAAGGAGCGGCTTAAGGGTCACGAACCCGCCAATATGCTCACGCTGCGCGGCTTCGCCACCGATCCGAACCTGCCCAAGTACAAGGATGTCTACAAGCTCAAGGCGGCGTGCGTCGCCACCTATCCGATGTACAAGGGCGTGAGTCGGCTGGTCGGCATGAACGTAATTGATACCGATCCGCACGACTCGATTCAGGACGAGTTCGATAAGGTGGCGCAGATTTGGAACGACTACGATTTCGTCTACTGCCACGTCAAATATACCGATAGTCGCGGCGAGGACGGCGATTTCGAGGCGAAGGTCAAGATCATCGAGGAAGTCGATAAGCGCCTCGGCACGCTGCTCGATCTGAATCCTGATGTGGTGATTATCACGGGCGATCACTCGACCCCGGCCAAGTATCGCGCGCATAGCTGGCACCCCGTCCCGATTCTGCTGTGGGCGCCGGAAACACACCTGACCGATGAGGTCGAACTGTTCGGCGAGCGCCCCTGCATGGCGGGCGGTCTCGGTCAGTTCCCGGCGACCGACGTGATGCCGCTGGCGCTGGCGCACGCCAAGCGCTTGCAGAAGTTCGGGGCGTAAGCGCGCAAATCGGTGGGGCAGTATAGAATGGGCATACTGCCCCATTTCAACGCAAGGAACGATGATGAGCGATACTCCCGATCAGCCGATACCGCCTACACCTATCGCGTCCGCGCCAACACCGTCGCTCGTGAGTCAAATTGAAAATCTGACCAAAGTGCTCCAGAGTACCCTGACGCTGGTGGTCGGAGCAGGGGCGCTGCTGTCCGCCAGCGGATTTATCATCGTCAATACCGCGCTGGCCTCGTTCAGCGATATTCAGGTCTACAATATTCTCCCGGCACAGTTTCTCTCGGCGGGCGCGCTCTGGCTGGTGGTACTGGCGATCATTTTTGTCCCCCTGTTTCGCGTTTTTGAGCAAATAGCCAAATTTGTGGTCAGCTTCTGGATCAGCTTTCGCGCAAGTTTCGCTTTTTCTTTTGATCGCGCTGCTCATGGTGAGAGTCGTGAGCAGATCGACGGGGAAGTTAAGGCGCTCCAGCAGGATAGTATTGAGCGGACAATACGAGCTTTCAGGAGCCGTCCATTCGTGATCGTGATCGCCATCTTCACTGCATTGGTCGGCAGTGTGATCTACGGGCAAGGGCTGTATCTGCATTTGCCCCGCGCGATTGGCGGCGGCAGGCCGACCAGCGTGATGCTGGTGTTCGATAAGCCGGAAAATCTGCAAGTGCTGGGATTGACCAGCGCTCCCGGTGCGCCGCGCCAAACCGGATCGCTGCTCCTGCTGGCGGAACTCACCGATGGTATGCTGGTCGCGGATACGAGTACCGGGCGGATTGTGGCGGTCAAGAATGACTATATTGTCGCTCGTATGAACGCTCAGATTGCCCCGCAGATCATCACGCCCACGCCAAAACAGGCTGTCACGCCAACGGCGGCGGCGACGGCAGCGCCATAGTCAAGGAAAGTCCATATGTCAGAAGTGATCATCATCGGCGGCGGGCTGACCGGACTCGCGGCGGCGTGCGAACTCGAAAGTCGTAAAATTTCCTACCGCCTGATCGAGGTCAAGCGGCGGCTCGGCGGCAGCATCCTGACCAAACGCGAAGCGGGCTTCATCATGGACGGCGCGGGCTTCGAGCACGAAAAATATGGCGACTGGCCGTTTCTGGACGAGCTTGGCCTGAGCGAAGCCGACGCGCTCATCCCGATGGGCAAATACCGCGATGGTCAACTGGTCGCCTTCAGGGACGGCACACAAACCCTGACCGACGCTATCGCCAAGCGCCTGACCGCGCCGATCATGCTGCGCATGGCCGTCAGCAGCCTCGGTCAGTTGGGCAACGGGCAGTTCGAACTCTGCCTCGAAAATGGGCTGGCGCTGACCGCTCGCGCCGTGATCCTGACTGCGCCCGCGCGTTACGCCGAACACATGCTGCGCTCGTTCATCCCGGACGCGGCTTTGCTGCTGATGGACTACCGCTACGATCCGGTTGTGCGCGTCTCACTCGGCTACCGCGCCGAGGACGTGCCCGCGCTCCCCGATGCCAGCGGCCTCAAGTTCATCCAGCGCTACGATCTGCCGGAGCGCGTGCCGCCCGATCACGTGCTGATTCGGGCAGGCGTGCGCCTCGACGAGTCGATCCAAGCGCCCGACGACGCCATCCGCCGCGTGCGCGACCGGATCCCCGCTCAACCTGTTGTTCAATGGGCGTATTATTGGCCGGAAGCCGATTCACTCACGCGCTACCTGCCGGAACATCAGGACAACATGGACGCGCTCGATCACCTGCTGCCGCCCGGCCTCGTGATCGCCGGGAGCGACTACCGCGCCAAACGGATCGATCAGCAGGTCGAGCAGGGACGCGCCGCCGCCCAGAAGATCGCAGAGTCACTCGGTTGATCCGAGACAAATCGATCTGAGTGGTAGACAACGCAGGTATCGATGTTCGAGGATTGGCGATGAAACTTTCGCGGCGTGACTTTATTCGCATCAGCGCGGTGGGCCTGAGCGGTGTCGGCCTTTCGCCCAAATGGACGTGGCTCGCGCGACAGACGCAAGCGCCGCCAACGCCAGCCGCAACGTCCACGCTCCCCAACGGCACGGCGGCAGGCGACGTGACCGAGACCACCGCAATCCTGTGGGCACACAGCACCGCGCTCGGCACGGTTCAGTTCAGCTATACGGCAGCGCGCGCGACGTTTGATCCCTATGCCGCAACCGTCTTTACTGCCGAGGTGGTCGATCCGATGCTCCCGGTCAAAGTCGTGGCACGCAATCTGCTGCCCGGCACCGAGTACGTCTATCAGGTCACCGATGCGGCGGGCAGTACCGCCAGTGGTCGCTTTGCCACTCTGCCCGCAGACGGCGCGAAAGTCGGGCTGCACTTCGGCGTCACGGGCGACTGGCGCGGCGAACTGCGCCCTTACGTCGCGCTTTCGAACGTGGCGGCGATGAAGCTCGACTTTTTCATGGAACATGGCGATACGATCTACGCCGACGTGCCCTCCATTGATTTCCCTGGCGATCATGCCGTTTCGCTGGCGGATTTCCGCGTCAAGCACAACGAAGTCTATTCATCGCGTTACGGGCATAACATCTGGGCGGATATTCGCGCCTCGACTTCGGTCTACGCCATCAACGACGATCACGAAGTCT
>DASZXN010000612.1:0-11262 GCA_035545875.1 Phototrophicaceae bacterium | reverse complement strand
GGACGTGTTCGGTCGGCGGACGGGCATTTACGCGCTGGCGTTGTTCGCCGCCCTGCCGATAGCCGTCTACTATGCGCAGGAAGTCCGGCATTACGGCTGGCTGGCGCTCTTTTCGGCGCTGTCGTGGCTGATCTTTCTGCGTTACCTGCGCAAGCCGTCGCGCGGCCTGTGGATCGCTTACGTCCTCAGCATCACGGCACTGATTTACACGCTCTATTTCGGCGCGTTCACGCTGCTGATGCAGGGAATTGTGGTGCTGGTCGTGCCGTTTAGCGATCAGCGTAGGGACATGGCGCGCCATGCTCCTACACGAAACGTCTTACGCCAATGGTTGCCATTCATCCTCGCGTGGATCGCTGCCGCAATCCTGTATATTCCCTGGTTCTACGTGATCGTCACGCAGCAGGCCGACATTCTCGGCAGCGGGATCAACGGCTTCCCCGGTACACTGGCGGCGACCGTCCTGCCCGTGCTGCAAACCGTCTTTAGTGCGCAAATCGTGATCCCACTAGCGGCGTTCCTGCTCGGCGCAGGAAAGATTCTGCGCCGCCCCAGTCTGCCCAAGATCGCGCTGCTGCTCGGCGGCGGCGGGCTGCTGCTGTTGATGTTCATCCTCAGTATCAAGTCGGATTTTCTGGCGGCGCGCACGCTCGTGTTCGTGACGCCGCTGCTGATGATCGTCAGCGGCTACGGCCTCAGCCGGATCGACTGGCGCGTCAGCACAGCGCTCGTCGCCGTCTGGATCGTCGCCACGCTCGCGCTGCCGCAAATCGTCCAGCCGCGTTTGCGCAGCGATCTCGCCGGGCAAGCGCTGGCGACGGCTTATCAACCGGGCGACGCCGTGATCCTCGAAGCGGGCTGGGACGACAACGCCTTCGCCTACGAGATTAGCCAAGCGCTGCCCGCAGGCGCATCCGTTACGCGGACGCTGCCCTGGACGAATGATCGCACGGGCGGACAGCCCGTCGTGCCGCAGATCGAGCCAATCTTGCAGGCGCATCAGCGTGTGTGGATCGTGCAATGGCTGCAAGCGCCACAGGTCTTGCCGTTCCTGCAAAACGGCGGTGACGGTTTTCACGCCGCCCAGACGCTCGACGTGTCGGCGGGCGCGTATGGCGCGCAGTTCTCCGCGCCGACCATTCAAATTCGCCTGTTTGTGAAGTAAATGGGTAAGTAGGGGAATTTGTAGAGGCATGGCGCGCCATGCCTCTACGGGGAATGTAGAGCTAAACGACTGCCGCCATCGTCGCCAGCGGCAGATTGAAGGTCTCGGCGACCGCCGGATGCACGACCTGTCCGTGCGCGACGTTCAGCCCCTTCGCCAGCGCCGGATCGCTCGCCAGCACCTCGTGCAGATCGCCGCTCGCCAGCTTGACAGCATAGCGGAGCGTCGCGTTCGAGAGCGCGTAGCTCGACGTGCGCGGCACGGCTCCCGGCATGTTGGCGACCCCATAATGCAGCACATCATCGACAAAATAGGTTGGATTGCTGTGGGTCGTGGCGTGCGTCGTCTCGACGCAACCGCCCTGATCGACCGCCACATCGACAATGACGCTGTTCTTCGGCATCAGCTTGAGCATGTCGCGCGTGATCAGACGCGGCGCACGCGCGCCCGTGACCAGCACCGCGCCGATCACCGCGTCTGCCGTTTCCAGCGCTTCGGCGATGTTGTGCTCGTTCGAGTACATGGTGGTCAGGCGACCGTGAATGGTCTCGTCGAGGTAACGCAGGCGATCCGTGTTGATGTCGAGCAGCGTGACCTGCGCGCCCATTCCAGCAGCGATCTGCGCGGCGTTCGTGCCGACCACGCCGCCGCCGAGGATCACGACGTGCGCCGGGCGCACGCCGGGGACGCCGCCCATCAGGATACCGCGCCCGCCTTCCGGTTTTTCGAGGTACTGCGCGGCGATTTGGGTTGCCATACGCCCCGCGACCTCGCTCATCGGCGCGAGCAGCGGCAGCAGGTGATCCGCCGTCTCAACCGTCTCATAAGCGATGCCGGTCACGCCGCTTTTGACCAGCGCGTGTGTCAGTTCTTCGTTGGCGGCGAGGTGCAGATAGGTGAACAGGATCAGATCATCGCGCAGGAAGGGATACTCGGTTGGCAGCGGTTCCTTGACCTTGACGACCATGTTGGCGCGCTGCCAGACTGCTTCGGCGCTCTGGAGGATAGTCGCCCCGGCCTTGACGTATTCGTCATCGCTGAAGCCGCTGCCGCCGCCGGCGTTGGTCTCGACCAATACGGTGCTGCCGCGCCGCGTCAGTTCACGCACGCCGCCCGGTGGCAGCGAGACACGGTATTCGTTATCTTTGATTTCCTTCGGAATTCCGATGATCATGGCTTTTATCTCTTGGTTGGCTGGTGGATTTCCTTTATTCTACACGATGTCTGAAAAATGTGGCTTAATTTCGTACACTTTGTGCAAATGAATTGGATAAAAATCCGATGGAATCGCCAAAACCGGAAAAAGTAACGACCCAGACGCGATCCGCCGTGTCTGATGGAAGGCCGCTGCTGTCCTCGATCTCGACGGCGCGCATCGAGACGCTGACCGACGGCGTGTTCGCCATCGTCATGACGATTCTGGTCTTCAACTTTCACATTCCGACGCAGGCGGAAGTCGCCGAGCATGGGCTTCTGCGGGCGCTCGCCCTGCAAACGCCGACGCTGCTCGGCTACGCCATCACCTTTGTGATCCTCGGCGTGCTCTGGGTCGGTCATCACAACCAGTTCTTCTACATTCGCCGCGCTGACCGCGTGCTGCTGTGGATCAACATCTTCTTCATGATGACCGTCGCGCTGCTGCCCTTCTCCGCCGAGTTGTTCTCGGAGTATGGTCAGGATCAGACGGCGATCATCCTCTACAACCTCAACCTGATTCTGGCCGAGATCATGCTCTTTATTCACTGGTGGTACGCCACCCGCGACAGCCATCTGCTCAACCACATCATCGAGCCGCAGGCGCGCACGAGCGTCTCGCGCCGCATCCTCACGCCGCCTATCTTTTACCTGATCGCCATCGGCATCTCGATTTTCAGCGTCGATATGAGCATCTTCATCGACATCCTCGTGCCGATTGTTTACGTGCTGCCCAACCGGATCGATCATCTATTTCGGCGTGGATAAAAAAGCGTCCGGCCAACCTGTGTGGCTGACCGGACGTAGAGCAGGGGTTTCACGAAACCCTTTCAATCCATCAGGGTTTCCGGGAGTTTGCGTTGAATGTCTACAGAATAGCGCACCCAAATGAACTCAGCATTAACCACAGCCGCCGTTTGTTCACGACTTCGGTTAAATCGGCTTAACCCCAATGCGCATCCTCCAATTCTTGGCGGGTTGAGCGGGCCGGCAACTCCGATACTAGGGGATTTGTTGAATCTTCTTCCCGGCTTCACGTGAATCAAAAACGCGCCGGAAATCGTCCGGCGCGTCGATCTGCGGAGAGGGCGGGATTCGAACCCGCGAAGGAGTTACCCTTACTAGCTTTCCAAGCCAGCGCACTAGGCCACTATGCGACCTCTCCAATGCGAAAGGATTCTCTCCCTTCGCACGGCATTATAGCAAACCGGGATCGCTTTGCCTACGCTGGATTTGGACGCAGCAGCCCCGCGCCGGGCAAGGATGGCTGAGTCGGCTGGCTCAGGCGTTTGAGGAAGGCTTCAACCTGAAAAACGAAGGCGTCACTCGCTTCCAGCGGCGGCAGATGCCCGCAGTCGGCAATCGGTTCCAAGACCGAGCCGGGAATCTCCTGCAGGAGCCGCTGCGCGTGCGCCAGCGTCAGCATCGAATCATTCGCGCCCCACAGCAGCAGCGTCGGGACAGGCGGCGTACTTTTCCCGTCGCGCGGGCTGATCAGCAGGGCGCGCATCAGGTAAGCGAAGCCGAGCGCATTGCTGCGCCACGCCTTCAGCAGCCCCTCACTCAGCGCCTCGTGAACGTAGAGCAGATTGTCGAGCGCATGACGCCTACACGCAATCTGCCCAATCAGTTCAAAGGCGATGCCGCCGATCAGGGGGAGGGTCAGTAATTTGCGTACAAGCGATGGAACATGGGGAAATGTCCCGCCGTTGGTCAGGATCAGCGCCGGGACGTATTCGGGCTGCTGCGCCGCGAACAGCCGCGCCAGAACCGCGCCGAGCGAATGGGCGATAATCACCACTTCCGTTTGACCGAGCGCGTCGAGAAAAGCGCGCAGCCAGTCGATCAGCCGGGGGACGCCCATCTCCGGCAGCGCCGCCGATCCGCTGAAACCGGGCAAATCCGGGGCAAAAACGTGGAAGGTTTCGGCCAACTGTGGCAGCACGTAGAGCCAATCGCTGCACGCATCGCCGATGCCTCCGGCCAGCAGCAGCAGCGGCCGCCCGTTTTGACAGCCGTCCTCCAGATAATGAACGAGCCGCCCGTCCACCTCGATCACATTTTCGCGCATGGTCAAGTGAAAACTCTCAATCTGCGGCGACTTCCTCGATAAAGCCGTGTCGCTGCAACCAGCGGGTGAGTTCCTCGACGCTCGGCTCGGTGATCATCGTGCCCCGGTCGATCCCGCGCGGGCTGCGTCCGGCTTCGAGCGCCGCCTGTGGTTCATAGGGGAGGTCTTGCCCCATCTCCGCCACCACCAGCGTCGGCACGGACAGGAAGCCTGTCCAGTCGAGCACACGCTGACGCGCCGCGCTGTCGCGGTCGATGAAGATTTCCCGATAGGTCACGTGATAGTCGTCAAAGACGCGCTTCGCCAGCGAAACAAACGGGCAGGACGAGGTACGCGCATACATCACCAGTTCTTTTGTCATGTTGATCATTATACTCGCGCTATTCTAACCATTCCCAAACAATTCATGAACAATTCACAAATCATTACTTTTGTCCCGGTTCCAAAAAGCAGCGAATCCCGTCAGTGATACCCTTCGCCAGCACGTCCGAGTGCTGCGTGAGAATCTGGCGGTCGCCGAGCAGGAAGCCCATTTCGATGATCGCCGCTGGCGTGAGCGGGTCAATCTCGCGGAAGCTGTGATAGTTCGTCATATCAACGGTGGTTTCCATCCGGCGCTGAAGACCGCTCTCGGCGGCATAATTTTTGGCGATGCAGTCCACCAGTTGGCCGTCGTCGGTGCGCGCCGTAATGCGCGAGGCCGACGCCGCCACGATGAACCCTGACACCGGCTCCCCGAAATCCTGACAGGTATTGGAATGCAGCGACACCAGCGCCGCCGCCTGATAGCCGTTCAAACGAGGGTCGAACTCGTCGAGCAAATCGACCGTATAACCATCGCCGCGCAGGTTTTGCACGACCTGTTCGGCGACGTTCAGGTTAACCGAGGCTTCGGTCAAACCGTCCGGGCAGACCCCCCCCGAATCGTTGCCGCGATGCCCCGACACAATCCCGATCTTGCGCGCCCAGTTTGGCGTCGGCAAGGCCGTCGGCACAACCGTCGCGGCGTTGGTGGCAATCGCTACGCTCAACCCTGCACGGGCATCCTCGGAGATGAAGCCGTTGGGCGTCCACCACGTGAAGATCGTCGCCATCAGCCCCGCTGCCACGATCACGATAATGAAAGCGCGCAGCAGCCCACCGATCAGGCTGACGGCGCTGCGCGCGCGTTTATGAGCGCGGCGGCGCACGCGGCGCACGGGCGGCGGCGGATCAGGCGGCTTGGCGGGTGTTTCCGGCTTGACTTCCGGCACAGCGACATCGACCGCCTGCTCGACCCGCCCTTCACTGGCAGCCTTGCGCGCGGCGGCCTGCCGCATGATCTCCATGAAGGTGACCGAAGCAGGCACGTCGGCAGGCGGTTCGTCGGGTTTGCCCGTGTGCTCCTGGGCGTCGTCGTTGGGTTGCTGTTCATCCGGCATGAACGGTCTGCCTCCGCTGCTGATCACGGCTATTATGCTTCACGAGCGCCCGAAATGCGAACCGCTTTCCGCGCGCTGAGAGCAAGGAGCGTGATAAAAACGTGTAAATTCCGCTGCCTGTCTCTGACCGCGATAGGACTCTCGTTGCGTTGGTAAAAAGAAACCGACCCGGCTACAATAAGTCAATTGCAGGGTTTGTTTGCAAGCTCCACACAAAAACGTTATTGACGACTCAATTTTGGGAACACTCCATGAGCAGACCCACCGGAATGCGCGCTTTTCTCACCGTATGGTTCGGGCAGCTTGTCTCACTGCTTGGCTCGGCCATGACGCAGTTCGCGCTGACCATCTGGGCTTACGAGAAAACCAAATCCGCCACCGCGCTAGCGCTGGTGACGTTCTTTACCTTTGGCCCGGCGATCATCCTCAGCCCGCTCACAGGCGCGCTGGTAGACCGCTGGAACCGCAAGCTCGTGATGACCTTCAGCGACATCGCCGGGTTTATCTCCACGTGCTCGATCTTGCTGCTTTACAACAGTGGCAGCCTGCAAATCTGGCATCTGTACGTCGCGGGCGCGGCGGTCGGCATTTTCAGCACCTTTCAATGGCCGGCCTACTCCGCCGCGATCACGACCATGCTGCCCAAAGAACAGTATGCTCGCGCCAGCGGAATGCTCGGCCTCGCGGACTCGGCGTCGAGTGTGTTCGCGCCGATTCTGGCGACGGCGCTGCTCGCGGGCGTTGGCATCGACGGCGTGATGATCATCGACGCGTTCTCGTTCGTCTTTGCCGTCGCCACGCTGATCTTCATTCACGTCCCGCAGCCGGAAAAGACCGAAACCGGAGCCAAGAGCAAGGGCAACCTCTGGCACGAAAGTCTCTACGGGTTCCGCTACATCTTGCAGCGACCGAGTTTGCTCGGCCTGCAATTATGCCTGTTCTGCATCAACCTGACCGGAGCCTTCACCGCCAGCCTGATCGCGCCGCTGGTGCTGGCGCGCACCGACAACGGCGATGCGGCGCTGGCAACCGTTCAGTCGCTCGGCGCGGTTGGCGGCGTGATCGGCGGCTTGATCCTGAGTACCTGGGGTGGCCCTAAACGCAAGATACACGGGGTCTTGCTCAGTATGATCGGGGCGAGTTTGCTCGGTCAGGGCGTGCTTGGCCTCAGTACGACCGTGATCGGCTGGTCAATCGGAGCGTTCGCGCGCGCCCTTTTCCTGCCCTTCCTCAACGGCTCGAATCAGGCCATCTGGCAGACGAAAGTCGCGCCGGACGTGCAGGGGCGCGTGTTCGCTGCTCGCCGCATGATCGCGCAGGCGACGATCCCCCTCTCGCTGCTGATCGCCGGGCCGCTCGCCGATCACGTCTTTGAACCGGCGATGGCTTCCGGCGGCGCGCTCGCGCCGATCTTCGGCGGGCTGATCGGCACTGGCCCCGGCGCGGGCACGGGCTTGATGTTCCTGCTGTTCGGCATTGTCGGCGGCTGCGTCGGTCTGATCGGCTACCTGTCGCCGTCGATCCGCAACGTCGAGGACGCGCTGCCCGATCACGAACCCGCGCCCGAACCCGTCACCGCGTCTGCCGCCGTCTGATCGGGAACGGTCGCCAGCCAGCGCGCGGTCGCGCGCGGCGACGTGAACCGGATCAGGTGCAGATGTGCATATTCGGGCTGTTTCAGCACCGCTTCGATGCTGTTTCGATATTTTCCGTGTGTTTTCACCGCCCACAAAAACAGCGAGTCACGGCTGAAGAACTGAACACGCCACGTCTCACGATTGCCCGTGTTCCACAAATCCTCCTGGGTCACAATGCGCTTGACCGTGCGCCGAAACAAGCGACTGATCACCAGCGGAAACGAGTAGTCGAGCCAGACAAGCGTATCGGCACGCGACCAGATCAAATCGCGGGCTTTGCTGTAATTCCCGCCGACGACCCAGCGCTCCCCGACAACCGCCCGCGCCACCCGTTCCCGAAAGACCTCGGTTGGCGCTTCCGTCCAGTTCGGCTGCCAGTGGAGTGCGTCGAGTTCGATGAACTTCGCGTTCAGCTTGATCGCCAGCGCCGCCGCCAGCGTCGATTTACCTGATCCAGTCGTGCCAATCACGACAATGCGATCCATAACGCTCGCTTTCCTCAGTTTGGTTAAGCGGGTCGATAAATGTGGGCGACCACACCCTTCTTGAATGGAATCGCCTCGACCAATTCGAGCTTCAGCGGTTCATCGAGCTGCGAAAACAGCGGCAGCCCGCTTCCCAACGCAATGGGACGGGTGATGAGCCGATATTCGTCGATCAGGTGGTGTTTTGCCAGCGATTGCGCCAAGCGCACGCCGCCCTGCGCCAGCAGATACTTACCCTCCTGCTGCTTCAAGCGATTGACCTCCTCGACCAGATCGCCGCTGGCAATCTGGCTGTTCTGCCAATCAAGCTGCTTCAGGCTCTTCGAGAAAATCACCTTCGGAATGTCGTTCATCGGCGCGGCGAACGGCGAGTCCGACGTAGGCCAGTAAGTCGCCCAGCCGCGAGCGGTGTTCCCGCCGATGAGATGAATGCCCGCCTGCGCCACCACATTCAGCACCCAGGCAGCGCCTTCTTCACTGCGACTGGCAGTCATCCAGTCCACGCTGTCATCCTGCGGGGCAACAAAGCCATCGACGGTTATATCCATCTTCAAAACGAGTTTACGCATGAGATTCCCTTTCGCTGACCAAGCCATCTCGATAGAATTGCGGTACTATCGGCTATCTCTCCCTCAAAATTTTAATACATCCGTGCTAAAATATGAGGATGAAATACGCCAAAGTCGCCGTCAACACGCCGGTCGATGCCGCCTACGATTACCACATCCCGCCCGAACTGGAAGGCAAGCTCCAGCCGGGGCATCTCGTGCAGGTCAACTTCCGCACGGCGATGGATCACGCCATCGTCCTGTCCCTACATGACGAAGCGGAGGTCGAATCGACCAAACCGATTCTCGCCCGCCTCGATCCGCGCCCGGTCGTCAGCGAGGAGCAGATCGATCTGGCATGGTGGATGAGCCGCGCCTATCGCGCGCCGATTGGCCTCTGCCTATGGATTTGGCTGCCGCCCGGTCTGACCGGACACCGCGATCTGCTCGTCAAGCTGCGCGAGACTTACGCGCCCGAACTGATCATCGACCCGGTTGAGGAAGCGGTCGTCGCGCTGCTCAAACGGCGCGGGGCGCTTCAGGGGCGACAGTTCGAGCGCTCGCTGGCGGGCAAAAACTGGCGCGCCGCCGTCGAGGGGCTGGCGAAAGCCGAAGTCCTCGACACCGAGTCGGTGCTGTCGCCGCCGCGCGTCAAGCCGCGTGTCGTCCAGACCGCCGCTTTAGCTATCCACCCCAACGACATTCCCGCCGCCGTGCGCGGCCTCGAACGCACCTCGCTCGCAGCCGATTTGCTCGAAATCGTGGTCAATCAGCCGGGCATCAGCACCGCCGACGCGCTCAAAGCCGTTGGCGCGAACAAAACCCATCTTGAAAAGCTGCTCGATCAGGGCTGGATCGATCAAGCGCCGGATCAAACGCTCACGCCGATCATTGCGCCCGGCGAAGTCGCGGGCAAGCTCGAAGAACTGCGCCGCCTCGACAAGCCGATGCGCATCCTCAAAATTCTGGCGCGGGCGGGCGATCCGGTCGATGTCAGTTGGATTTACGCGCAGGCCGACGCCTCGCTCGCGGATTTGAAGCGCCTCGAAGAAGAGGATTTGATCATGCTCGGCGAGCAGCAGCGCTGGCGCGATTCGCTGGCCGACAAGAGCTTCGTCGCCGTCTCGCCGCCAACGCTCACGCCGGAGCAGCGCGCCGCCTGGGAGCAGATTCAGGCCGCGATCATGCAGACCTCCGACGAGCAGAAGCAGATCGATCAGCAGCAGAAGCAGCGCGAATCGAGCGAAGCGGTACAGCAGTTGGAGCAGCAGCGCCGCGTCAATCCTTCGCCCGCCGAGAACCAGCTTTGGGAATTGATGCGCAAGCAGAAGTTCGAGGGCTATCAGTTCCGCCGTCAGGAGCCGATTGAGCGCTTCATTGTCGATTTCTACTGCCGCGAGATCGGCGTAGTCGTCGAGGTCGATGGCGCGACGGGGCAGTATTCGCGGCAGGAAGAAGCGATCCGCCAGAGCTATCTTGAATCGCTCGGCCTGCGCGTCGTTCGCTTGCGCGAGCGCGATCTCGCCGACGACGTGCAGGACGTTTTGCAGCAAATCGGGGATGCGGTCGCCGAGCAGATTGAGTTCAATCCCGATTTCGAGCCGCTCCCGGTGCAAACCAGCGCGCGCAAGGGCTTTGGCAGCGTTACTTCGACCCCACCCCATGCGAACGAAGTTCGCCCCACTCCCCGACTTCAGGGGGAGAAAACAAAAGAAAAAGAAGGGGAAAAGATTCGGCAGGGGAGTATCCCGAAAGAAATTTATCAGGCGATGAAGCAACTTGCTCGCCAGCAAAAGCACGAACCGACGCCTGCCGAGGATAAGTTGTGGGAAACACTCAGAAACAAACAGCTCGATGGATTTAAGTTTCGACGACAACATCCGATTGAACACTTCATTCTCGATTTCTATTCGAGTCAGGTGCGCCTTGTTATTGAAGTCGATGGAGAGATTCATCAATATACGAAGGCTGAAGATGCTGTCCGCCAGGCATATCTCGAAAGCTTGGGATTACGGGTTATACGTTTCAGCAACGACCAAGTGTTGCACGATCTTCACTACGTTCTCACACAAATTGCACTCACTATCCAAGATCAGCTAGCCGCGAAAACTGGTCTTTCTCCCCTCCCTGAAGTCGGGGAGGGGTTGGGGGTAGGGTCAGAGTCAGGGTCAACCAATACCTTCCTCCTGCACGGCGTGACGGGCAGCGGCAAAACCGAACTCTACCTGCGCGCCATCGAACTGACGCTGGCGCTCGGTCGCTCGGCGATTCTGCTCGTGCCGGAGATCGCCCTCACGCCGCAGACCGTTCGGCGAGTTGCCGCGCGCTTTCCCGGTCGAACGGCGGTCGTTCACAGCGCGTTAGGCGAAGGCGAGCGCTACGATACCTGGCGGCGCGCCCGCGATGGGCTGGTGCAGGTCGTGGTCGGCGCGCGCTCGGCGCTGTTCACGCCGCTCAAGGACGTTGGCCTGATCATTCTGGACGAGGAGCACGACTCCAGCTATAAGCAGTCGCCGCCGATCCTGCCGCCCTATTATCACGCCCGCGATCTGGCTGAGGAAATGATGCGCCGCACCAATGGGGTGGTCATTCTGGGCAGCGCCACGCCGGATGTCGAGACGACCTACCGCGTCGAACAGGGCGTGATCAGCAAGCTCGAACTGCCACGCCGGATCATGGGACACCGCGTCCGCATCTACGAGCAGGCGGAGCAGGCGGGCGTGATGCCGCGCTACCGTCCC
>DASZXN010000611.1:0-5681 GCA_035545875.1 Phototrophicaceae bacterium | reverse complement strand
GAGGGCTGAGGAAAGGACACCTTTTGGGATTGGGCTGGTCACGAGACGAATTTATCCGCGTGAGGGCGGGTCTTAGACCCGCCCCTACCAACGATCCGCGCGTCAGACTTTCTCTCAATTTCAACCATGTCCTCTCCTCAGGCCATGAGGGAGAAGGGGTAGGGGATGAGGGCAAGATCAGAAACTTTCTAATTTGTTTACGCAGGCAGCGGCGAGCGCTCATCGACCAGCCCGGACTCGCGGAGTTCCTGCCAGAACGCCGCCGGGATCGGTTCGCTGAACACGCGAATGTTTTCTTCAATCTGTGCAACCGAATCCGCCCCCATGACGATGCAGTTCATCGCCGGATGCGCGCGCACGAACTGCGCCGCCGCCGCTTTCAACGGGACGTTGTGTCGCCCGCATAGTGCTTCGAGCTTTTGCACCCGCGCGATGATCTCTGGCGGCGCGCTCTGATAGTTGTATTTGGGATCAGGGCTGGTCGTCCCGGTCGCCAGAATGCCGCTGTTGTAGACGCCCGCCGAAAAGACGCTGATGCCGCGCTCGCGCAGTTCGTTGATCGTGTCGAGCGCGGGCTGTTCCAGCAGGGTATAGCGCCCCGCCAGCATCACCGCGTCGAGCGGCAGGTCACGCGCCAGATCGCGCGCGATTTTATAGTCGCCTGTGCCGACACTGATCGCCTGAGTCACGCCGTCCGCTTTCAATTCAGCCAGCGCCGGGAACGTTTCACTGACGATTTGGTCGTAAGCCTCGTAAATCGGGTCGTGAATGTGCAAAATATCGACGGTATCGCGCTGAAGCCGCTCAAAGCTGCCGTCCAGCCCGCGCAGCACGTCGTCAACCCGATACATGCGATACGCGTCCCTGCCGCGAAATTCGAGGCAGACTTTGGTCGCCAGCCGATAGCCGGAGCGTCCTGCGAGCGCGAGGCCGACGAAGCGCTCGGACACTTTATCGCCGTACCAGGGCGCGGTGTCGATCAGATTGAGGCCGTGATCGAGGGCGTAATGCACCATTTCAAGCGCTTCGGCCTCGTTGACCTCGCTCGGCGTCGCGCCGAATGATCCCGTGCCGAGTGCGAGTTCCGGCACGTAAACCGAGGTCTGTCCAACTCGGTGCGTGTTTGCAGCCATGATCATCCTTAAAATTTGCCAAAACACTGGCTATAAATTATAAATTATAATGCAAAGTTCACAATCCGCCGCACCACTGAGAAAGTCTTTATGAAGATCACCAACATTCGGGTTGTCGTCACCTGTCCCGGACGCAATTACGTGCTCGTCAAGGTCGAGACCGATCAGGCAGGCTTGTTCGGCTGGGGCGACGCCACCCTCAACGGGCGCGAACTGGCCGTCGCCAGCGCCCTCCGTGATCATATCGCGCCGCTGCTGATTGGCAGAGACCCCGACCGCATCGAGGACATCTGGCAGTATCTCTACAAAGGCGCGTACTGGCGCGGCGGCCCGGTGCTGATGACGGCGCTTGCCGGGATCGACCTCGCGCTGTGGGACATCAAGGGCCGCCGCGCCGGGCTGCCCGTCTACTCGCTGCTCGGCGGCAGAACCCGCGAGGGAGCGCTGGCCTACGTCCACTGTGACGGCGCGGATCGTTCCGAAGTCGAGCAGAATATTCGCGCGGCGCAGGCGAAGGGCTTCAAAGCCTTTCGCGCGCAGGTCGGCATCGAGCGCTGGAATCACTTTTCCAGCGCCAGCCTTGCCGATTGGGACACGACCACGCCGGAGCGTTGGGAGCCTTACGCCTATTTGCAGGAGCTACCGGCCATCTTCGAGCATCTGCGCGTCACGCTCGGCGGAGCGCCGCTGCTGGTTCACGACGTTCATCACCGCCTCAACCCGATTCAGGCGGCGCGGCTGGCGAAGTCGCTGGAGCAGTACGAACTGCTCTTTCTGGAAGACCCGATCCATCCCGAACACGCCGACAGTCTGCGCCTGCTCCGCCAGCAGTCGTCGATCCCGATTGGCTTCGGCGAACTGATCAACACGCGCGACCCGTTCCTGCCGCTGCTGACTGACCAGTTGATCGATTTCGTGCGCTGCGACGTGGCGCACATCGGCGGCATCACCGAAACGCGCAAGATCGCCGCGCTTGCCGAAGCCTTCAACGTCCAAATGGCCTTGCACGGCGCGCCCGATACCTCGCCGATTGCCCATGCCGCCAACGTCCACCTTGATCTGGCAATGCCGAATTTCGGCGCGCAGGAGCTGTGCAGCTTTCCCGAAGAAATCACGGAAGTCTTTACCAGCGGCGTCACCGTCAGCGACGGCTACCTCGACGTGAGCGACAGGCCGGGGCTGGGCGTCGAAGTCAACGAGGAAGCCGCCGCCCGTTATCCCTATCAGCGCGGCTACCTGCCGACGATGCGCCGTGCCGATGCCAGCGTTCATGATTGGTGAAATGAGGTTTTGATGCCGATAACACTCTTGCTTCAGATGGATACACGTCATCCAACGCTGCAATTCGCATTCGAGGAATTGAGCCGCTTTCTTCACGGCGTCATCATCACAGACGCGGCTGAATGGTCACTGAGCGTTCAGATCGATCCTGATCTGCCGCCCTACGCCTTTGCGATCAACTGCGCGGAACACGGGAAGATCGTCCTGAGCGGACACGACGCGACCTGCGCGCTGCACGCCGTCTATACGTGGCTCGAACGGCTCGGCTGGCGCTTCGAGATCACGGGGGCGCGCCGAGTACAGGGGGTTGATCTGGAAGCGCAGTTCACGGCGCTGGTCGGCTGGACGGAGCAGATTCAGCCCGCCGTCAATCAGCGCGGGATACGCCAGCATCTCAATTTCCCGATGGACATTTCCAGCTACCCGCTCGCAGAAGCGCTCGACTACCTGCGCAATCTGGCGCGGCTGCGCTTCAACCACATCACTTTTCACAGCTACGGCGGCCAGTGGTACGAGGTGCATTATGGCGGCGTTGATCAGCCTGCCGGGGAATATTTCTACGGTCAGCGCCACGATTTGCCCGATTACCCGCTGCTCAAGCGCGTGATCCGCAACCAGCACACGTACTGCATCCCCGAAATCGAGCCGATCATCGATGATCGTGCGGCCAACAGCCGCGCCGCGATCACGTGGCTGCAAGCGCTGATGGTCGAAGCCAAACGGATCGGCCTGACGATCCAGTTTTCGTTTGAGCTGCGCGAAAGCGACTTAGGGCTGTCGCTCGCAACCGTTGACTCGATCCTCAATGACTATCCGCTGATCGACAGGCTGGAAATCATTACTGAGGAGACGGGCGTGTGGGCGTCGTCCCTGCCTGCCGAGGAACTCAAAGCGATCACGCGCGAATATTTTGGCGAGGCGGCGCTGCACGATCCGACCATCGCGCAGCACTTGATCGATGGGCAGAAAGACCTCGACAAGATTATTCGCCAGATCGGTCACGGGATCGAGGTTATCGAGCGACTGCGCGAGTCAGATCGACCTCTGCCTGCGCTGGCGCTGGGCGTTTACTGCACCGTTCCCTCGGATCACGCGATCATTGTGGCGCTGCTGGAACGCTACGCGCCGGAAAACGTCGAGTTCGCGCTGCTGCTCAATCACGGCAACCGAGCGGTTGCTCAAAACCTGCGCGATCTGCACATGCCGCGTGAAGATTGGGCGCGAACACTGATCTACAGTTGGATCGAGTTCGACGGCACGGTTTACCTGTTTCAGAACGCGCTGACGGGTATCGATCAACTGATGCGGGTGGCAACCGAAGCGATGGGAGATCAGCCGACCAACGGGATCGCCCTCAATCACTGGCGCACGGCGGAAAATCGCACCTGTATCCGCTACGCTGCCGAGACGTTCCTCTACGGCGTGCGAAATCGTGCGGATTTTTACCGCGATTATGCCGCTTCGCTTGGAATTGGTCGTTCCGACGACTACACCAGCGCGATGAACCTGCTCGATGACGCAGATACGCAGGCGCGCAATGATCTGCCGAATGTTGGCTTCTCGTTCGTCGGCTGCTGGGGCAGGGAAGGTCTCGGCTACTACGGCGTCTTTGAGCATCCAAAGGTCGTGAGCGTGGTCAGCCAATACGCCGCAGCGCTCAAACTGCTCGACGCCTGCGCGGACGCGACACCCAATCCTGATGGGCTGGATTACCTGACCTTCCTGCACAATCGCGTCTTTGCCACCGTGATTTATCTCCATGCGATTGACGAAGCGACCGAGCTTCAGCCGATCTGCGCGGGCAAGACGCCGGATCAACTGACAGCAGACGAGCGCGCGGCGGCGCGGACAATTTGCGATCACGCGCTCGACCTGATGGAGGCGTACATGGAAATTCACGCGGAAATGATCGAAGATCGCGGCTGTGAAGGCACGCTGATCAGCTTCTACTATACGCCGCCAGCGGTTTTGAACCGGATTCGCGCCGAGTATGGCAGCGGCCAGACCATCAGCGAGGCCGTGCCGCCGACCTTCGACGCGCCGCCCTCACCCATCGCGGAGGTGGAATCGTGAAGCTCGGTGTGGTCGGCGTTATCCCCAACGATTTCGATCTGGTTGACGAGGCGCGCGCGAAAGCAATCGCCGCCTTTGGCATCACGGGCGTTGGCGCGCACGTCGGCGGCGACCCGCACGAAATGTCGCCGGAGCGGGTGCGCCGTCTGCGCGACGTGCTGGCCGATCAGGGCATTCGGATTATTCAGTTCTGGGGCTGGTATCCCTCGATCATCACGCCGGACGAGCGCGTTCGGCAAACCGGCGTCGATCACGCGCGGCGGATTGTCGAATTGGGTACGCACGCGGGCGCGGACATGATCGGCATTCGTCCAACGAGCCTGAGTCCTAAGGGCGCGTGGTCGCCGCACCGCGACAACTACACGCCCGAAGCGGAAGATCGGTTGGTGCAGAGCCTCGCTGAAATCGCGCAGGCGAGCGAGGTTCACGGCCTGCCGCTGGCGCTCGAATGTCACGTGACAACCACGCTCAACACGCCGCAGACCGTCCGCCGCGTGATCGAGCGAACCGGATCGCAGTGGATTAAGGTCAATATCGACGCGGTGAACTTCGTCGGCGACTTTGCGACCGCCTTCAACACCACGCCGATGCTGCACGACCTGTTCGACACGCTGGGCGAATACGCCGCCGCCGCGCACGTCAAGGACGTGACCGTCGGCGACGATCTGGTCGTCCACATCGACGAGACGGTGCCGGGGCGCGGCTTCATGGATTTTGACACGCTGCTGAGTGAATTTGAAGCCTATCTGCCGGAGGGTTACGCCTTCATCGAGCATCTGCCCGAAGCGCAAATCCCGGAAGCGCTGGCGTTTGTGCGCGGTAAACTCAACAGCTTAAAGATACCGATCAGGTGATGTTATGAGTGATTTGAGCGGAAAAATCCTGTTGATCACGGGCGCGGCGCAGGGGATTGGCGCGGCGACCGCCGTTGAGTGTTCCCAGCGCGGCGCGACCGTTCTGCTGGCCGATCTGAATCCCGCTGGCGAGCAAATCGCGGCACAGATTCGCGCGAGCGGCAGTACGGCGGCGTTCTTTCGCCTCGACGTGCGCGATTCGGAGCAGGTCGGCGCGGCGCTGGAAGCTGTCCAATCGAACTATGGCAGGCTGGATGGGCTGGTCTGCGCGGCGGGGGTACTGCGCGGCGCATTCCAGACGCCGGAGGAACTGAGCGTCGAGGACTTCGAGTTCGTGCTC
>DASZXN010000610.1:0-2632 GCA_035545875.1 Phototrophicaceae bacterium | reverse complement strand
AGCGAGTTCATAGCACAGTGAATAGTTCGTAGGGGCAGGTTTCAAACCTGCCCATCTATGAATCGGATCGTTCCCTTGTAGGGGCGACCTGCCAGGTCGCCCCTACGGTTATTGGTTTATCAATCCCTGTGCTTGATGTGCCGCCGCGAAAATGGCATAATCGGCATAAATACGGCGGCACATCAAGAGGCAGACAATGGCAACCAACAGCACGACAACGGGCCTGAGCGTCTTCATCACCGGAGCGACGACCGCAGTAGGGCGCGAGGTCACGCGCCAGTTGAAGGCCGCCGGACAGCGCGTCACCGGGGCGACCAGCGGTTCAGAGAACGCGGCGCTTGTCCGTGCCGATGGTGGCATCCCGGCTTATCCTGATCTGCTGCGGGCGGGCGAACTGCGCAGCGTCATGGTTGCGTCCAAAGCGGACGTGGTGATCAACCTCGCGCCGCAGACCGCCAATCACATCCCGCAGGCGCGCAGCAGTTGGGATCTCAAGCTGGTCAATGAAGGCGTCGCCGCGCTTGAAGAAGCAGCGCAGGCTGCCGGAGTCAAGTTCGTGATCCATACCAGCTATGCTTTTGTCGATGCTCATCCCAGCGAGGACGATGAAACGCTGCCGCCGCTGTTCGAGGCGGTGCAGGCCGGTGAGCAGGCCGTTCTGCACGGCGCGGTTCCCGGCTGTGTGCTGCGTTTCGGCTTTGTCTACGGCGCGGAGTCGCCGGAGTTGGTCGCGCTCCGTGATACCATGATGCTCGGTCGCGCGGTCGATGCTGGCCCATCGGATACGCACGCCTGCTGGATTTACGCCCCTGACGCCGCGCGCGCGGTCGTGGCAGCGCTCAATACGCGGCCTGCCGGAGCGACCTTCAACGTCGTCGAGGATCATCCGGTAGCGCCAGCGGCTTTCCTCGGATATTTCGCCGAAAGTCAGGGGATCAGCAAGCCGGGGCGCGCGCCGCGTTTCGCGGCCTGGGCACAGCCCACGCCCGAACAGGTCGCGCTGATGAGCCTGAATTCCCATGCCAGCAGCGCCGAGGCCAAAGCCAAGCTCGGCTGGCAGCCGCGCTTCCCGGATTATCACGCGGCCATTGACGATATGCTGCTCTCGTGGCGCACTTCCGCCGACGTGAAAGAAGCCGCACCAAGCGAGAAATAAGGGCGAATGCTCAAAGCCGTTCTTTTTGATCTGGACGATACCCTGCTCGACTGGAGCGGCTTCAAAACCGACTGGTCGAGCATGGAGCGCAAGCACGTCCACCTCGTGTTTGATTACGTCACCCATGCGATCCAGCCCCTCCACGACTTTGACGCCTACGCCGCCGAATTTTCCAGCCGGATGATCGCGGCGTGGGCGGCGGCACGCGGCACGATGCGCGCGCCCAACCTCGGTACGGTGCTGGTCGAGACGAGCGCCGCCTTCGGCGTGCCTGCTGAGGAACTCGACGCGCGCACGCTGCTGCAAGCCTATAGCTGGGGCATGATCCCCGGTACGCGCATCTTCCCGGACGCGCCGCCGATGATCCGCCTGCTGCGCGAACAGGGGCTGAAAGTCGGCATTGTCACCAACGCGCATCAGCCGATGTGGGTGCGCGACATCGAAATCCAGCAGCACGGTATCTTCGACCTGTTCCCCACCTGCCGGATTGCGGCAGCGGACGTGGGCTATCTCAAACCGCATCCGCTGATCTTCCAGACGGCGCTGCGCTGCCTCGACCTTCAACCCAACGAAACGGTCTTCGTCGGCGACGACCCCGAAGCCGACATCATCGGCGCGAAAAAAGCGGGCATGTTCGCCGTGCTGCGCCGCCTGCCCTATCGTCCCGTCAATGAGGATGAATACGCGCCGAACGCGGCGCTCGATCAACTGGCCGAACTGCCGTCGATCCTTGATGCGCAGTACCCCGGCTGGCGCAAAGCCTGAATCATGCTGCCCGCTTCCGCCGATCAAAACCTGATTCTCTCCGGCTACATTGGGCCGGGACAGTTGCCCATCGCGCGGCGCGTGGCGGATCGGCTGCGGATGCCGTTTGTCGATTTCGACTCCGTCCTCGAAGAACGCGGTGGCTTGAGCGGCGAGGAGATGCGTATCCGTTACGGCGAAGCGCGCCTCAAGCTGCTCGAAAGCGAACTGGTCGATGAAGTCGCTCTCTACCGCAGCACCGTGATCCACATCAGCGGGCGCACGCTGACGCAGAGCGCGCATTTCGCCCGTCTGAGCGCGACAGGCCCGGTGATCTGCGTGGTTGCCTCGCTCGATACCGTGCTTCAACGTCTGCATCTGGCGCTCGGCGCGCGCTATCACAATCCGCGCGAACGCGAGATTGCGCTCGGCACGCTGCGCCGCGAATGGGCGATCCGCAAAAAAGAAGGCGTTGCTGAGGTCGATACGTCGTATCTGAGCGAAGATCAGATGGTCGAAGCGATTGCCGCGCGGTGGCGTGAGTTGTCGGGCGTGATCGACTGGCGCAGAGGGTGAAAAAGAGTATTTCCAGTAAGGATCAATCTTGCAAATATGTTAAAAATTATTACTTACTCTCAATATTTTCAGTTTTAGTATTTTTGTCTTTCGATTTTTGCCCAAGTGTTGATTTAGCACGTTTTTGAAGCTCAGTTCGTCTCCGATTATCTGCAT
>DASZXN010000609.1:0-5586 GCA_035545875.1 Phototrophicaceae bacterium | reverse complement strand
CGACATGTCGTGCCCCTACCAAAACCTTCCCTCAAAATTTATTGTCCGAAATTCAGGTTAGAAAAGCACCCTCACCTCCCTGCCTCCTCTCCTCGTTTGCGTGGGAGCGGGAACGAGAGCGAGGGGTTCTGCTACTCCGCTCGATAAACGGCGTCGCCCTCGATGTCGCCGACGAACTCCGGCAGATTTGTATGACCAAGCAGTTGGCGGATCGCCTGTGACTCGCCGAGGTGATACCAGTAATGATAGGTCGTGCGGCGCAGGCGCGTGCCAATCGTTTCCGCATCCGGCTGACCCGTCCCGCTCATGTAGGTTGTGAGCATCTCGGTCGTCAGCGTGTCGAGGAATGGATCAGCCGCCTGCGTGATTGTCCGCCATGCCTGCCACATCGGTTCAAGCGGCGGCGTGCTGGTTGGCCCACCGCTGGCGGCGAGTTCGTTGACTTCCGGCACGAGAATCCTGCCGGAAGCGCGCGTCAGCCAGTAACGCTGCTCCTGCCAGGCCAGATGCCCGATGATCCAACTGATGCAGTTCATCGGCATGAAGCGGCGGCGGGCTTCCTCGTCGGTGATGCCCTCCAGACCACGCACGAACTCGCTGCGGGTGAAGCGCAGTTGATCGACCAGTGGATGCGGCATGATTGATCCTTTTGTGTGGAAAATTTGTTCTGAATCATAACGCTCCACGAATTCATGCGCAATGGACGAGAACGTGTTAAATTCAAGGGTAGATCGTATGGATTTTCATACGAAGGGGAGTTCATGTACGCGCCTGTCCTGAAAAATTTCCGCCCCGCCTACCGCTACCGCGTTGGCGATCTGATGCTGCTGGTCGTGACCGACTGTGAAAGCGTCGGCCTGATCCACTATCGGCACGTTCTTTACGCGTTCAGGATCAACGAGCCGCAGCCAATTTTCGCAGTCGCGGCGGAAATCAACAGCATCAGCGCCCAGACTCACCCGGATCGCCTGTTTCTAGGCGTATTTCCGGGCAGCGCTCATGAGAATCTGGGCATGTCGCCCGACTGGGCTGATCTGGACAAGTTCACCGCCAGAGCCATTCAAATCGTGCAGGAGCGTTTCGGGATCAAGCAGCCGCCGACGCTGCTGCCAATCACTGATCCGCGCCTGAATTAGAAGGAGACCGCCATGCGCCGACGCTCACGCATCGAGAAAGAAACGACCATCCTCTACGGCGTGCTGATTCGCATTGGCGGCTATACGCGACCGCGCGCCTACATGCAGTTTCTCGACGGGCGCAAGCTCAGTTGCAGCATCGCCAGCCGCTCGGTAGCGATTCAGATGTCGCCTTACCTGTATCAGAGCGTCGGCGTGCGCGGGATCGCGCTGTGGGATACGCAGGATCGGACGCTGCTGCATTTTCACATCGAAGAAATGCTGCCCAGGCAGGAGTCGCCTGCCGATACCTTCAAGGGGCTGGTCGATATGGTCGAGAAATACTACGATCACGATGCGCTCGACGACGAGGAATAAACTTGCATGGGGATCGTTTTCGTAGGGGCGAGGCGTGCCTTGCCCCTACACGGCACACGCGCCGCGAATTTGCGCGCCGTTTTTACTGGCTCGTCTCGACGTGCAGGTACATCGACTGGATGCCGATACGCCCCGGCCCGGTAAAGCGGTTGGTGATGAAATTCATGCTGCCGAGCAACCCGGTCGAGAGGCGCTGAATGTTGGTATCCATCTTGACACTCGTATCCTTGTAAAGCCAGCCGCCCGGCTCGATGTCGATCTGCTCTCCGGCGGCGAGCGTTTTCTCAAAGACGTTGCCGTAGCCATGCAGCCAGAGAATCCCCTCGCCCGCGTGCCCGTGAAACTTGTCGATGAAGTAGCCGCTGCCGCCCATCAGCATGTTGGCGACACCCTTGACGCGCTCGAAGCTGTAATCGATATTCTCGGTCGCGGCGAGGAACTGATGCTCGCGGACGTGGATTTCCTCGCCCTGCTTGATGTGCAGCGGGATGATGTGGCCTGCCCCGTCACGGCTGAAGGCGATTTGCCCGGTGCCGCTCGCCTCGGTGACGAAAATCTGGATGCCGGCCATCATGCGCTTGAACGCGCCCTTCATCGCTTTGATGCCAATGTTCACGGTGGGGTGCTTCCAGAGCAGAATGTGATGCTCGAAGTAGACCGCGTGCGGCGGCGTGAGTTCGACGGTCAGCACGGGGACAAGTTCGCCGTCGAGATGATAGGTGACGCCCGCAAACGATTCGTTCTGTGCGGAAGTAGGCAGAAGGACAGGGCGCTGCAACATAGTGATCTCCTGAGCATCGAATAATTTCCACCATTATCGTAGAAGGAAATATCACGTTTGCGCGTTGAGCTATGCGCGTGAAGCGCCGATGGTGGTGCGTCAGGGCTATCGCATCAAAATGGGATGGAAAGTCATAACGGGTCACAAGGAGTCGTAGGGACGGCATGAATGCCGTCCGGAGTGCCGGACGCGATCAATCGCGTCCCTACAAAACCCATATCCCCCCGCATGACCCCAATAGAAATTGGATGCGATGACCCTGGGCGGTGCGTGGCGCTTCCCCCTAAATGCGCTATAGTTGTAGCTATACTCAACCAAGATCGAGCGAACCTGATGGAACTGAAGGCCAATCAATTTCACGAAGCGGCAGTCATTGCCATTGAAGATATTCAACTGCAAACGGCGCTGGAGCGCGGCACGGGCAATGCCAATCGCAACCGCGCCAAAATGATGAGTGAACTGCCGCACGCGCAGGCGCTTCGCCAGCAGGCGCGCGGCGCGAAGCTGCGTGCCCTCCACGACCTGCCCGATATGCTCGAAAAGATGGAAGCGAACGTCACGGCGCAGGGCGGACACGTTCTCTGGGCTGCCGACGCCGCCGAAGCCAATCAGCACATCATCGACATCTGCCATCAGTACAACCTCAGGCAGGGCGTCAAGAGCAAGAGCATGGCGACCGAAGAAATCAACATGCACGAAGCGCTCAATGCCGAGGATATTCACGTCACCGAAACTGATCTGGGCGAGTACATCGTTCAGATTAACGACGATCACCCCAGCCACATCGTCATGCCCGTCATGCACATGACCAAAGAGCAGATTCGTGACCTGTTCATGGAAAAGCTCGACATGGACTACACCGACGATCCCAGCGAGATGACCGCTTTCATCCGGCGGCGGCTGCGCGGCGAGTACATCCGCGCCGATTTCGGCATGAGCGGCGGCAACTTCATGATCGCCGAGACGGGCACGGTCGCAATCGTGACCAACGAGGGCAACGGACGGCTCTCGACCAGCATTCCGCGCATCCACATCGCCGTCGTCGGCATCGAAAAGATCGTCCCGACCTGGGAGGATTTCGCTACGCTGGTTCAGCTTTTGCCGCGCAGCGCGACGGGCGCTCGATTGACCGTCTACGTCAATGGGTTTACCGGGCCTGCCCGCCCCGGCGAGCCGGACGGCCCCGAAGAGTTCTACCTGATCCTGCTCGACAACGGGCGCAGCGACATCTACGCCAGCGAGTACACCGAGGCGCTGGCCTGTATTCGCTGCGGCGCGTGCATGAACGTCTGCCCGGTCTATCAGAACGTCGGCGGGCACGCTTACGGCTGGGTTTATCCGGGGCCAATCGGCGCGATTGTCACGCCGCTGCTCAACGGCATCGAAAATGCCGCGCCGCTGCCCTTCGCCAGCAGCCTGTGTGGAGCGTGCAAGCAAGCCTGCCCGGTAGACATCAACATCCCCGACATGCTGCTGTCGCTGCGACACGATCTACAGGACGTGCAGGAGCCAATCTGGAAAGTTGGCATGAAAGCCTATCAGTTCGGCTTCAGTCACCCGCTGCTGTTCGAGCTGGGCGGTAAATTTGCCAGCACCGCCAGCCGGATGATCAGCGGGAGCAGCGGCGAAGGCATTCCCAGCCATCTGCCCCTGCCCTATCCGCTCAATGGCTGGAGCGAATTCCGCGACTTCCCGCCGTTCGCGAAACAGTCCTTCCATGACTGGTGGCGGGAGAATCGAGGCAAACCCGACTAACGATGCGCAGGGCGGCAAAGACGACCTTTTAAATTGCGCCAATACCTTGAGCAAAGGAAAAGATCATGTCCACGATGCAGTCGCAGCAGCAGCGCGGGGGATGCCTGACGATTTGGCTTGTCCTTGCCTTTATCGGTGGCATCTTCTCCGTTATTTCTTATCTCACCAGCACTTCAACGTTCATACAAGCCTATCCGACGGCTACCTCAGCGACCTTTATCCTGCTGGCAATCGCCAGCGCGCTAATCGTCATCGGCGCGGTTGGCCTGTGGATGTGGAAGCGCTGGGGTTTCTATGCCTATGTCGCTGGAGCCATCGTCGCTGTCGTCGCCAACTTTACGATTGGCATCGGGCTGGCGGGTCTGGTTGGCGCGCTGATCGGCCTCGGCATCCTCTGGTTCCTGATTCGCAATAAATGGGATTCTTTCGTTTAAAAAATCGTATTTAAACACCGGATGCAATGCCGCGAACCATACAGATCGCGGCATTGTTGTTTAATCCAGACGATCAGTAGCCCCTTGACAGCCTTCCTGAGAATCCGCTTACAAAGCTCTCACGATGCCTCAAAATTCATTACAATTGATATAACAGACGACACAGAGGGAGAATGCCTGATGTCACAGCACACGCAGTATGCTCCGAATCAGGAGCGCAACTGGTTTTTGTGGGGCTGGCTGGCGCTGGTGATCGTCAACAACCTGTTCACGCTGGTGAGCTTTTTCACGGGCGGCAACAACCCGCTCGCCTATATTATTCCGGTGGGACAGAATCCAATTTACAGCGGCACGGCGATCTGGATTGCCAACATCGCGTCCGCAGCGGCGATTGTCTTTTGCGTTGCCCTCCTGCTGCGTTACAAAATCGGCTACTACGGCCTCGTGATTTCCTACATCGTCATGACCGTCGCTGGCCTGATCATTGGCTTCAACATTGGCCTTCTGCTCGTGCTGGCGCTGGTTGCGCTGATTACGTGGGTGTTGATCCGGCCTTCGTGGGGGCAAATGAAGTAGCTTTTGGCCTTCGGCGCTATACTAGGGCAAATTGTCGGTTCTGAAACGCTGAAGGCTTGCCATGCCCTCATCTCGTGAAGTCATCCTCGGCAAACTGCGCTCGGCGCGCCGCCCATTTGACGATGCGCCGCCGCGCCCAAAGCAATATCTGAACGTCACGCTTCAGGACGACGAAGCGCCGGACGCGCTGCTGGCGCGCTTCACGGCGGAACTCGGCCTGCTGACCGGCGAAGTCATCCCGGTCACGGGCGACGAGGAAGCGCGCGCCCAAGTCATGGAAATCCTCGAACAGTTCGAGGCCAAATCGATTCTGGCGTGGGACTTCGCCCATATCCCGGTCACGGGGCTGGAAAGCGCGATCCGCGCCAGCGGGATCGAGATCATTCAGCCGGACACGCACGACGAGATGCGTATGGAGACACTCGAAGCCGCCGCCGAAGCACAGGTCGGCATCACGGGCGCGGACGCTGCCGCCGCCACGACAGGTTCGCTGATCTTCACGACTGGCCCCGGCAAAGGCCGCATCCCGACGGTACTGCCGCCCGTC
>DASZXN010000608.1:0-1513 GCA_035545875.1 Phototrophicaceae bacterium | reverse complement strand
TCCGCGCGGCACGGCAGTTCGCGCATAATGGCGATCAGCGGCAGGCGTTCGATCACCTTTTGCGCTTTCATCAGCAGATCAGCGCGGCGGCACAAAAGCCGCTGACCGAGCAGGTGCTCGAAGCACTCTACAATCAACTGCGCCTGCTCGATGCGCTGCGACAGGCACGCGCCCCACGCTCGGATCGGGAACTGACGGCGCGGATCGACGAGCATGAAGCGCTGCTCAAGCGGATCGACGCGGGCGAGGTCGAGGCGGCGTGTCAGCAGTTACGCCACCTGATCGACGCTTACAGCGCCGCAACGGTCGCCGCGCTGCGGCTGTCCTCAACCTGACGTTTCCCCGTCGCTTTCACGCTCTATGACCAATTTCCGCTGACGAAACCGCATCCGCGATGCTACAATGCGCCCGACTCAGGAAATAAGTTGAGGATTTCAGGATGCGCCGTTTGATTCCCCTGCTTGTACTGCTTGCCGCCTTCGTGATCGTCGCGCCCGCTGCGGCTGATAGCAATCTTCCCGCGTTTGACCCGACCGTTTGCTCGCAGTTCACGACGGGCGGCACACTCAGCGATAGCTGCCTTCAGATGATTCAGGATTACCCGCGCCCGCCGGACGTGAAAGCCGTTTCGCAGGACAAATACACGCTTGATACTTATAGCTTCTGGCGCGTTGGCCCTGATCCGACGCCGGAGTTCGACGCCGCCAATGGCAATCAGGATGGCGTGATTCCGCAGGGCTTCAACTTCGTCAGCGCGATCAACACCAGCGTCGATGGCTGGATTCAGATCGAGGGCGGGCAGTGGATTCGCGCCAGTGACGCCAAGTACACCCAGCCGTCCTACTTCACAGGCGAAACGATCAACGATGGCCTGAAATATCCGTTCGCTTTCGTGCTCGACAAGAGCCACATCTACGCCTCGCAGTATCCCGGCGGGCCGCGCACGACCGCATCGGGACGCTACCTCAATCGCTACGAGTTGGTCAACATCTTCGCCACCGCCAAAGACAGCGACGGCTGGAACTGGTACATGATCGGGCCGAATCAGTGGGTCGAGCAGCGCTTCGTCGCCAAAGTCCAGAAGATCACCCCGCCTGCGGGCGTGACGGGTCGCTGGGTGGCGGTCGATCTGTACGAGCAGACGCTCGTCGCCTATCAGGACGATACGCCCGTGTTCGCCACGCTGGTCGCCAGCGGGCTGCCGAGCCACGAGACGCAGCAGGGCCTGTTCCACGTCTGGGCGAATATGCCCAGCGATGGCATGTCGGGCGCGACGGGCGCGCCGAGCGCTTACGCGCTGCAAAGCGTTCCCTGGGTAATGTATTTCAATGGCGGCATGAGCCTGCACGGAACCTACTGGCACGATCTGTTTGGCTACCGCCAGAGTCACGGCTGCGTCAACCTGACGATCAGCGACGCCAAGTGGATTTATCAGTGGTTCCAGAACGGTGATCCGAACAAGCAGATCGATAACACGGTTTACGTCTATAGCTCTGGCACGTATGGCGTCACC
>DASZXN010000607.1:0-19516 GCA_035545875.1 Phototrophicaceae bacterium | reverse complement strand
GCAGGAACGTCTTGTAAAACCACGTGCGCAGACGAGCGCGCCAGCCGTGTTCAAGGCTGAAGCCGCTCATCTCGATCAACATGGTACTGAGCAAACCCATACCGCCGCCGCTCATCCCGCCGAACATGCCACGCTGATCGGTTCCACCACCGACCGCGCTGACGCCTTCCCGCGAGCCAATCGCGTCGATCTCATCCAGAAAGATGACCGCAGCGCCGTATTCTTTGGCGGCCTTGCGCGCCGCACCGTACATACGCCCGACCTTGATCGCGCCCATACCCATGAACATCGCTTGCAGCGACGAGGTATCGACGTAGTAGAACGGCACGCCTGCCTCGGTACTGATAGCCTGCGCCAGCCACGTTTTACCGGTGCCGGGCGGCCCCTCCAGCAGCAGACCATTCAACGGCTCGCCGCCCGATCCTTCGAAAGCGGCGACGCCGCGCAGCAGGGTGACCAACTGCTGCGCCTGTTCGAGAATTTCCGGCTGGCCGCGATAGTCCGCGAAGCTGATGCCTTCCGCGCCCGGCATGATGGTATACATGCGTGCGCGTCCCAGGAACCAGAAGATCAGCACGAACTGGGAGACGAAGATCACGATGAACAGGCCGATTTGCAGCGCCAGACCCGCGATGGTGATGAACGCCTGCATGACCTGAGCGTCGAAGAGCGCGGCGACGAAAATCGCCAGCAGCAGCACCCAAATCCACGTGCGCCGCACCATCCGCATGATACGGTTGGGCAGGCGGTTGCGGCGGTCAACGAGAGTCTCTTCATTTTCCCACTCAAACTTGCCTTGCGTCTCGACGTAAGGCTGATTGGGGGCGTGTTTAATCACCGACATCAGTTTTGCTCCCCGGCTGTAATTTCCGGCTGCTTCTCGCCTTCGTTCTCGACCACGACGACCTCATCGGTTTTATCGCGATTGACGACGACTTTGGGTGTGTACAGACCGTATTGGTCGAAGAACGCTTCGACTTCATTCGCCAGCAGTTCGTCTTTCTCGACCAGCAGGTTGATCAGCTTCTCGCCCATCTCGCGGTGCAGGCGGAGCGCCATACGAACTTCGTCCAGCACGAGCCGGAAGGTTTCGTCCATCGCCTCACGCATTTCCGCCGAGGGATTGATGGATTCCAAGTCCTGACCAAAATTCGCGCCGAGCGGCCCGAACATGCCCGCGCTCGCCATCTGATACAGGATCGCGCGGATGGTGGCGAAATCGCCGCCGACGCCGAAGGTCTGCTGGCCTTCGCCGCAGTACTCCATTTCGCCTGCTTTGCCGCCAATCGCCACGCGCAGCCGATTCATCAAATCCTCGAAGGTGCTCAACCCCATGAATTCTTCGTAAATCGAGTACGACATCACGTGACCGTAAGCCGCGCCCTGACGAATAATCGTGATGCGCGAGATGCGGTAATTCGGGCGGAACAGGCGGATCGCTATCGCGTGACCGCCCTCGTGCGCGGCGATGCGGTAGCGGTCTTCCTTCGACATATTCTTGATCGGCGTGCGCAAGCCCATTTCGTGTTCGGGCTGCGCCATGCGAATATCGCGCATGGTGAGATAGGTGCGGTTGTCGAACAGGGCATAGCGCAGCGCTTCGTTGAGCAGATATTTCAGGTCGGCGGGCGTGTAGAACGGCGTCTCGCTCGCCATTTCGTCAGCATCGACGCTTTCATCGTGCGCCATCTTCGAGAGGTAATACTCGATAATATCGCGTCGCCCTTCCTGATCCGGCGCGTCGATGCGAATTTTCTTGTCAAAACGACCGGGGCGCAGCAGCGCCGGGTCAAGCGATTGAATCCGGTTGGTCGCGCCAATCGTCAGCACGCGCTTCTGCGGCTTGGGCGGGTTGCGGCGCAGGAATGTCTTGTAAAACCAGGTTTTTTGGCGCGCCCACCAGCCATGTTCAAGGCTGAAGCCGCTCATTTCGATCAGCAGGGTGCTCATCAAGCCCATGTCCGCGCCCATGCCGCCGAACATCATCGGCAGCATGTCAGCATCGCTGAGTCGGTCGCTTTGTGCCACGCCGCCGCGTGAGCCGCCAATCGCGTCGATCTCGTCGATGAAGATCACCGACGCGCCGTATTCCTTCGCCGCCTTGCGCGCCTTGCGATACAGCCCCGACACCTTGAGCGGCGCGATGCCGACGAACATCGAGTTCATCGACGACGCATCGACAAAGAAGAACGGCACGCCCGCCTCGGTACTGATGGCCTGCGCCAGCCACGTCTTGCCCGTGCCGGGCGGCCCTTCGAGCAGCAGGCCGTTCAACGGCTCGCCGCCTGCTTCCTCAAAGACGCGCACGCCGCGCAGCAGCTTGACGACCTGCTTGGCCTGTTCGAGCAGTTCCGGCTGACCGCGATAGTCCTGAAAGCCAACGCCCTCAGAACCCGGCCAGATGGTGTACATGCGCGATTTGCCGAGGAACCAGAACATCGCCGCAAACTGACCGATAATCAGCGCGGCAATGAAGATGAACTGAAGCAGATAGGGGACGACATTGATGAAGGCCATCATGACGTTGGCGTCCAGCAGCGCCCACAGGATGAGGAGGATCAACACCACCCACAGCCAGAGACGGCTGATCCAGCGCTGAATGCGATAGCGCAGCCGCTTGCGACGACGGTCAACCAGGGTTTCTTCCGTCTCCCACGAGTAGCGCTTGGGCGGCGCTGGAACGGGAGCGTTCGGTTCGAGCTTCGCAAGGCCCATAAGAATGTCCTCTTAACTTAAACGGATGGTTGTGTGTTTACGTACCGCCTGTTGACTGTCCCGAAGTCGAGGCCGAGCCGGACGACGAGCTGGACGATGACGACGAATCGGACGATGAGGCAGAAACCGACGCCGCCGACGCGGGCAGCATGAACATCGGGTGGTTAGGCGTACCCTGATAGAGTTCGAACTGACTGGGCTGCTGGTAATTGAGCGTGCCGTCGATCACCATGTTGATGAAGTTATTCAGATTGCGCGCCCCGGCCAGATAGGTCGCGGCAGCCGAGCGATCAATCGTCGCTTCGGCAATGATTTGACCGATGAAACTCTGCCCGTGATCGAGCGTGGAGATGGTTTGCGGATAGAGCAGGCGAATGTCGAACTGATCGGTGCCGACGCTGACGTTCATCATGCCCTGCCAGGTGACTTCAATCGCCATGCGCAGCGCATCCAGTTGATCGATTTGTCCCTGAAGCGTACTGGTATCGACCTGCGGCGGGTTGAACAGCATGTTGATGGTCAGCACGCGGCTGGACAGGTCTTTGCGCACCTCAATGATGTTCACGTTGTTGTCCGCCGCTTCGATGCGATCCGCCGCCGCTGACAGCCCCGGATCGGTCGAGCCGGACTTGTCCGCCATGACCAGATCGAGCGCCTGCACTGTGCCCGGCGCGGAATTATTCCCCGGCGTCGCCTGTCCCGTGAGCACCTGTAAACCCGGTAGAGAACTGCATCCCGCGACCAGAAGGGTCGATAACATGACGAACTTCAGAACGTGTCCCCGGAACATAACTTGTCCTCAGTGAAAATACCGGGCGAAAGCTGTGGGAGTACCTGCCTCAAGTTTATAGCTTAACACAAATTAACGTCTTTTCGCTCGCAATTGGATGGGAATCTCAACAAACCTTAAGCTGACCTCAAGAGACTTTAATTTTGTGTCTTCCCTGAAGAATGTTTGAAATTATGATTAACTTTTGTCCTATCCGCTGATTACTCTACGCTGATCATCCCTATAGTTGGGGGGCGAGAATTCACGCTATGCTGATATAAATTAAACAGGGATCGGGCAATGGGTTCGATTTTGGAGGCACAGAAACACATGAACGCCAGACGAGTTCTCTTACTCGTCTTTTTGCTTTGCATGATCGCGGCGCTGCCAGTGACCGCGCAGTCATCCTCGCCGCTGGTCGCGCTGGTCAACAGCAGCGGTCAGTTGATCGTCAGCAGCGCCGACGGCAGTTACCGTTGGATCGTCACTAATCCCGGTCAGACGCTCGCCGGAAATTTTGCCTGGGCGTCGAATGGTAGTCAGATCGTGTTCGCGGTCGGGAGTACGCTCAACAGCGGCAGTATTGCCCGGCAGAACGTCACGGCGATTGGACAAGTTCCCGGCAGCGTGATCTCGCTTTCGCCCGATGGCAAGTATCTGTTCTATCAGGCGAGCAGCGGCGCTTACAGCCTTCAGGCCATCGATGGCGGATCGACTACACCGCTCTCGTTGAGCAATGATCAGAACGCTCGTTACAGCGGCCTCTGGTCAAGCGCCGCGCTGCTGGTCGCTTACTGGGGCTACAGCGGTAACAGCGTCCTCGCCGTAACCGACGCCAGCAGCGCGCAAACGCTCATCTTTGACAGCGGTCTGAGCGCGCCAATCACGCCGCTGGCATGGCTGCCCAAATCGACCAGACTGATCTTTCGTGACGCGAGCGGCGTCCTGCGGTTGGCGGATGTAAGCTGTCTGGCGAGCAACTGCGGCTCGAATCCGCTGCAAAATGCGGCGGCGCTGGCTTCGGCGGACGCCGACATCGCTGCGGATGGCACGATGCTCTATTTCCGCAGCGGCACGAACATCTCAGCGCTCAATCTCGCCTGCGCTGACAGCGGCAACTGCGCGAACAGCGCCGCCGTGATCGCGCAGAACGCCGAGCCGCAAACCGCGATCAACGTCGCGGGCGGTACGCTGGTTTACACGTCGTTCTCGGCGAACTCCGCCGACCCGCATGATCGGATCGTCAACACGCTGGACTTAAGCTGCGTCAGCAACCCGTCGTCGTGCGCGCCGCAGCAGATTGTCACGCAGGCGGTCGCCGGGGCAGTATCGCCCGATGGTCGCTACGCCGTCGTCGATTCACCGCCGAACGGTCTGCAAGTCCTTGACCTGAGCAGCGGCGCGATGACCTATCTGGCGGACGAAGGCGCGAACCTCGCCAGCGCGGTCTGGCAGTCGTAACGGATCAGGTATCACCTGATGTTAGTCGGGGTGTACCTGTGTGTGCGCCCTAAATCGAGGGCAGACTGCTGGGTCTGCCCTTCGCGTGTCCGCGCTTTTTGTCATAAACATAACAAACTTCATTAAAGTCTCATTTGAGCTTCACCTTCATTTAAATTACAAATGAAATTATGGTTTGTATCTGCAAGCGATGGGAGTATGGGTTATGAGCAGGAAAGTGTTTCCGTGTCTTCTGGTTCTCATTCTAGGGCTGCTCTCCTTCGGCGTCGTCGCCGCGCAAAGTACCACCCCGGAACCAACCCCAACCGACGAACTGGGTTTAAGTGATGTGATTGGCAACAAAACGCAATACTACGGCCAGACCGTCACGGTCGAGGGGACGATTGAGGAAGTCGTCAACGTGCGCGCTTTCGTCGTCGGCGACGGCGCGACGCTCAATGATCATCAGTTGCTCGTCATCAACAGTTCGGATCAGGACTTCGACATCGGCGTGCGCAAGGATCAGATGGTTCGTCTGACCGGGACGCTTTACCCGTCCTTCAACGAAGGCGGCTGGACGCAATTGGTCGGCGCGACTTCCGTCAATGGGCCATCGCCGACGATGCAAGTCACGGCGGGCGTGGTCGCCGCGACGCCGATGGTTGGCGCAGCAGCAACACCGATGATGAATACGACGGCAGGCGCGGTCGCCGCGACACCCATGATGAATGCCACAATGGAAATGACGCCCGGTATGGCCGTGACGCAGGAAATGACCAGCGGCGCGAGCAGTTTCGATCTCTCGCAGATGTACATCCGCGACGACCTGAAGGGCTTCACCCTGCTGGTTCTGCCTGAACTCCACCTGACCTATTTGCCCAGCTAATCAGCACGGGCAAAACACCATCAAAGCGCGGCCTGAGATCAAACCCATGCCGCGCTTTTGATTCCTAAAACGTCACTGGCAGTTCGCGCAGGGCACGCAGGACAAAGGTTGGGCGATACGACGGCGTTTCCGAGACGAGTTGCAGGTTCGGCAGGCGCTGCGCCAGCACTGAGAAGGCGATTTGCCCTTCCATCCGTGCCAGCGGCGCGCCGAGACAGAAGTGAATCCCGTTGCCGAAAGCGATGTGCGGGTTCGGGTCGCGCGTGATGTCGAGGTCGTTCGGGTTGGTGAAATGACTCGGATCGTGATTGGCCGCGCCCAGCAGGATGAAGATGCTTTGCCCCTGTTCCAGCCGATTCCCGGCGAATTCAAGCGGTTCCATGACCATGCGCGCTGTGAACTGGATCGGTGAATCGTAGCGCAGCAGTTCCTCGACTGGCGTCCTGATTTGCATCGAGTCGGCCTTGAGCTTCGTCCATTGATCAGGATGCCGGAGCAGCGCCAGCATCCCGTTTCCGATCAGGCTGACGGTTGTTTCGTGGCCTGCTGTCAGCAGCAGAATGCACATCGAGACGGTTTCGTCCTCGCTGAGTTTGTCGCCTTCGGCTTCGGCTGCCGCCAGCGCGCTGATCAAATCGTCCTGCGGCTGCCTGTGGCGCTCGGCGATCAGGTCACGCAGGTAAGCCGAAAACTCAACCGTCGCCTTGACTGCCAGCGCTAATTCTTCCGGTGACGCCGCCAGATCAATCGTCGGCGCAAGTGCGCTCGTCCACTCGTGAAAGACCGGGTAATCTGCTGCCGGGACGCCCAGCATCTCAGCGATCACCGTGACAGGCAGCGGCAGCGCGAAATCGGCCATCAAATCGGCGCTGCCGCGCCCGATCATCCGGTCGATCAACTCGTGCGCGATCACCTGAATACGCCAGCGCAGCCGCTCGATCATGTGCGGCGTGAAGGCTTTATGCACCAGTGTGCGCAGGCGCGTATGTGTCGGCGGGTCTTTGAAGAGCATGAAGCCGTTGCGCATTTGTATAAGCGGTTGCAGTTCCGCAGGCGGCTCCGGCCAGCCAAGCTGTTCGCGCGTCATCAGCTTGAGGATTTCACGCCCCAGGCGCGGGTCTTTCAGCGCCGCCACGCAGTCGTCGTAGCGTGAGAGAAACAGGCCGTCCTTCGTCGGCAGAATCGGCGCGTGCGCGCGCAGCAGGTCGTAGTAGGGATATGGGTTCGCCTGAAATTCAGGGGAGTACGGGTTGAATTCGATGCTCACGATGAGAGTCCCCCTCTGCCTTGATGCGATAATCTTATCTAAAGATAAGATGTTCCGCTATGCGGAGAAAATTAAGAGACGCGCTAGAATAGAATCCCGACGCCTATTTTGTTGAAAAGAGCAGCCTCATGGAAAAATTACGTTTAACACCCCAGCAGTTGGCTTTTATGGACACCTTCGGCTATCTGGCTTTCCCCGGCCTGCTGAGTGACATCAGCGACCGGATCAGCAGCGAATTTGAAGGTATTTGGACGGAGCGCGGCGGCGGTCATAATGGCCGTCCGCACGATGGCTCGGCACGCTCGGCGATTGTGCCCTTCATCGACCAGAGCGAGTATCTGTCCGGCCTGCTCGACGACCCGCGCGTCAGCGGAATTTTCACCAGCCTGCTCGGTGAGGATTTCAACTACATCGGCAGCGACGGCAACTTCTACGTCGGCGATACCAAGTGGCATTCCGATCTCAACTGGAATGGCGACGACATTGGCACGCCGCGCCTCAAATACTACAAAATGGCCTTCTATCTCGACCCGCTAACCCGCTCGACCGGGGCGCTGCGCGTGATCCCCGGCAGCCATCGCTTCGGCGATCCCTATGCCGAAGAAATTCAGAAGCTGATTTGGACTTCAAAGGATACGTGGGGGGTGACGGGCGCGGAAGTCCCGGCGATTCCGCTCGAAACTACGCCCGGCGACGTGGTGGTATTTAATTTCGCTACCAAGCACAGCGCCTGGGGTGGCGGACAGCGGCGGCGCATGTTCACCATCAACGCGACGGCGCATTATCAGCCGGAGGACATCCCCTACCTGAAGAACATCATCAGCGGCGCGGCGCGCTTCTGGATCGAGTCGGTCTACGGCGAACGGATGCTGCGCTCCGCCACGCCGGAGCGTATGATCCACTTGCAGCAGTCGCTTGATAATCAGGGACATCTGCCCGAAGAAGTCCGCAAAGCCAAAGAGACGATGAAGGAACCCGCGCGGGGGTAATCAAGCACCGCCGGAGGCTTTGAAGCCTCCGGCTACCAAAATCAAGCCCTCTAAAGAGGGCTGTGCGGTTGCTTCGCTGGTCGTTGAGTCCCCTTCAGGGGACTTGGGTTTCGTAGCCCGACGTTTTGAACGTCGGGCGGGGCAAGCGATTCTGTCGCCATTTAGGGGCACGGCGCGCCGTGCCCCTACGAGAGATGACTGATCTAGAACGTCACGGGCAGGTGCGCCAGCCCACGCAGGATCAGCGTTGGGCGATAGGGCGGACTTTCGTCCACGATTTGCAGATTCGGCAGGCGCTGCGCCAGCGTCCTAAAGGCGATCTGCCCTTCCATGCGCGCCAGCGGCGCGCCGAGGCAGAAGTGAATCCCATTGCCAAAGGCGATGTGTGGGTTCGGGTCGCGCGTGATGTCCAGTTCATTCGGGTTGGTGAAGCGCGCCGGATCGTGGTTGGCAGCGCCGAACATCGGCGCGACAGACTGACCCTTGCGGATGCGCTGTCCGGCAATATCCATATCCTCCAGCGCCCAGCGCGACGTGCTCTGCACCGGGCTGTCGTAGCGCAGCAGTTCCTCGACCGCCGATTTGACCAGCGCCGGATTCGCCTTGAGCTTCTCCCACTGATCGCGGTTGCGCATCAGCGCCAGCGTCCCGTTGCCGATCAGGTTGACGGTCGTCTCGTGGCCGGCGAACAGCAGCAGGATGCACATGGCGACCATTTCGCTCTCACTGAGCTTATCGCCCTCCGCTTCAGCGGCGACCAGCGCGCTGATCAGGTCGTCTTTCGGCTCCTTGCGCCGTTCGGCGATCAGCTTGCACAGGTAGTCCGAAAATTCGACTGTCGCCTGTGTGCCCAGCGCGGCGATTTCCTCACCCTCAAAAAATTCGAGGGTATCGGCGATCCCACGCGACCAGCCATGCAGAATCTCGTAATCGGCGGGCGGCACGCCGAGCATCTCGGCGATCACGGTCACAGGCAGGAGCAGCGCGAACTCGTTGATCAAGTCCATGCCGCCGTGCGGCTGCGCCTTGTCAATCAGATCATTGGTGATCAATTCGGCGCGCAGGCGCAGGCGCTCGATCATTTTGGGCGTGAAGGCTTTATGTACCAGCGTGCGCAGACGGGTGTGATCGGGCGGGTCTTTGAGCAGCATCCACTGGCGCTGTGTTTCCCAGAGCGGCGCGAATTCCTGCGACGGCTCTCCCCAACCGAGTTCCTCGCGCGTCATCACTTTGCTGATCTCGTGCCCAAAGCGATTATCCTTGAGCATCGCTACACAGTCGTCGTAGCGCGTCAAAAACCACATATTCGCTGCCTGCCAGTAGAAGGCCGGGGCATGGGTACGCAGCATGTCATAGTAAGGGTAGGGATTAGCCTGAAACTCCGGCGACATCGGATTGAATTCCGTTGCGAGATTCATCTCATACCTCGTTGATCTGCCGATTCATTTCTATCTACGCAGACTACGCTCCGAATGTTACGCGAGTTTAAACAGCGGTTACCAGAATCGGCTTGTCTTTGGTGACAATAATCGTGTGTTCGAACTGGGCGAAGCGCTGATGATCGACCGTTTTGATTGTCCAGCCGTCGTCGGCAGTGTAGATGTGGCCGGAGCCGGGCGTCAGGAACGGCTCCAGCGTGATCACCAGCCCTTCGGTCAGGCGTTCTTTGGCGCGGTTGGTGAAGTAGTTCGGCACGGAGGGGCTTTCGTGAATTTTGCGCCCGACGCCGTGCCCGCTCAGTTCGCGGATGACGTTGTAGCCGCAGCGCGCGGCTTCGTTTTGCACGGCGCGGCCAATCGCATTGAGGTGATTGCCCGCTTTGGCTACCTCCAGCCCGCTGTTCAGCGCCTGCTGCGCGCAGCCGAGCAAGCGCTGCGTCTCCGGCGCGACGGGCGGTACGGCAACCGTAAAGCCCGAATCGGCAATGTAGCCGTTCAACTCCGCCGATACGTCGATGTTCACAATGTCGCCCGCCTGAATGACGCGCTGACCGGGGATGCCGTGCGCCACCTCGTCGTTGACGCTGATGCAGGTCACGCCGGGGAATTTATAGGCCAACTGCGGCGCGGAGCGCGCGCCGTTCTGCTTCAGAAAGCGCTCGCCTACCGCGTCGAGATCGGCGGTGGTCATGCCCGGTTCCAGCGCGTCGCGCATCGCCTGAATCGCCATCCCGACGATCCGCCCGATGCGCAGCAGGCCGGTAATATCCTTCTCGGATTCAATTGACATGGAAACGGCTCCTTCATTTCAGGGATCACGACCTTAACGCAAAGCCACAGCCGAAACAAGTTCGCAATGCCGCGCTGGACTCTTTATAGTTGATGGCATTCTTCGATCTGTTTTTCTTTTGCTCACGGAGAGATTTGAAATTATGGCTCACATTCGCCAGTCGATTGCGTGGTGGTGCTTCATCCCGGCCAAGCTGACGCCACCGGAACTCCTGCGCGCCGCCGCTGACATCGGTTACGAGGGGGTTGATTTGGTCGATCAGCAGGATTGGCCGCTGGTCAAGGCGCATGGCTTGAAAATCGTCTCGATTCGCGGGCACGAATCGCTGACCGACGGCCTCAACAGGCGCGAAAACGCCGCGCGCATCGAGCAGGAATTACGCGCCAACATCGCGCTGGCGGCGGAGTGGCAGATTCCCAACCTGGTCTGTTTCAGCGGCAATCGCAACGGTCTTGATGACAAAACGGGCGCGGAGGTCACTGCCGAGACGCTGGGCAAGGTCGCCAAAACCGCCGAGGACGCCGGGGTCACGCTGGTGGTCGAACTGCTCAACAGCAAGGTCGATCACCCGGATTATCAGTGTGATAAAACCGCGTGGGGCGTGCAGGTCTGCCAGATGGTCGATTCGCCAGCAGTCAAGCTGCTCTACGACATCTATCACATGCAAATCATGGAAGGCGACGTGATCCGCACGATTCAGGACAATCACGCCTGGTTCGGACATTATCACACGGCGGGCAACCCCGGTCGCAACGAGATTGACGATACGCAGGAATTGAACTATCCGCCGATCATGAAGGCAATTCAGGCAACAGGCTTCACAGGCTACGTCGCGCAGGAGTTCATCCCCAATGGCGACCCGGTCGCCTCACTCAAGCAGGCGTTTGACATCTGCAATATTTAGGAGATTGGCATCATGGCCGAGACTTCCGCGTCAACCGCTTATGGCGTCATGAGCCAGATCGCGCTGGAACAATATCAGCCCCATCGCATCGTCGATGATGCGTATGCCGCGCAAATGCTGCCGGGCTACGCTCAAGTGCTGCTCAGGCTGATGAGTCCCCGTCCGCTCCATCAGGCCATGTCGAGCCTGTTCGAGAGCATCGCGCCTGGCGTGCTGACCGGAATCCTCTGCCGCAAGCGCTACGTCGATGATCAGGTGCTCGCCGCGCTCAAGGCCGGGGTGCAAACCGTCGTGATTCTCGGCGCTGGCCTCGATACTTTGGCCTACCGCCTGCCTGAACTGGCTTCAGCGCGCGTTTACGAGGTCGATTTCCCGCAGACGATCACCTATAAATCGGAGCGTCTGCGCGCAATTTTCGGGAGCATCCCGGCGCATGTGACGCTCACGCCGATTGACTTCGAGACGCAGAAGCTCGAAACCGTCTTGACCGCGCAGGGCTACTCGTTTGAACCGCCGACGCTGTTCATCTGGGAGGGCGTGACGCAGTATTTGAGCGAGGCGGCGGTGCGCGCCACCCTGCAAAGTCTCACGCAGGCGGCTCCTGCTAGCCGACTGGTGTTCACCTACGTGCGCCAGTCGTTCATCGACGGCAGCGATAAACTGGGACTGGATTCGTTCTACAAACGAATGCGCAGCGGCAGCGATCCGCTCTGGAAGTTCGGCCTCGATCCCGCTGCCGTCGCGGACTTTATCCATCCCTACGGCTGGACGGTGGTCGAGCAGGCGGGCGCTGCCGAATGGCGCGAGCGCTACGTGCTGCCCGCAGGCCGCAGCGAGCCGATCACGGAACTGGAGCGGATCGTTTCCGCGGAAAAGGCCGCAAGCTAGAAAGCCGAATATAATCAAGGGCAAGATGGAAGTCGAGGTCGGCAATGGCGAATGTATTTCACACCCGCGAAAAGGTCACGCTTGAGGAATTCAAGCAGTTTGTCGAGCAGCCCGAAAACTCGGATCGACTGTTTGAACTCATCTACGGGGAGATCATCGAAGTTATGCCTGCCACAACGCCTCACAGCGGAATTCACAGCAATATCACAGGCTATGTGCGACCATTCTGCCGGGAGCACCGCATTCCTTGCTACACGACGAATGGAGACGGTTCCTACGATGTGCAGGGAAATGTTGTCGCGCCCGATTTTGCTTACAAGCAAACGCCGCTGATTAACACCTATCCCGATCCTGAACCCCCCGTGTGGGCAGTCGAAGTCATTTCGATCAACGATAAAGCGAAGGATATTCGCAACAAGCGCGAAATTTACCGTGCGGCGGGGGTTTTGCTCTGGGAGATTTATCCCGACGACCGAGTTATCGATGTCTATGCGCCGGGACAGGCGATGCAGACCTACAAAATCGACGACACGATAGACCTGAACAGCGTGATTGCGGGTTTTAAACTGACGGTACGCGAAATATTCGAAGGATGACAGAGCGAGTTTCCGCCCCTCGTCCACGCACACGGGACGAGGGGCATCTCCTAGCTTTTCACGATTTTAAAGCCGAAATGCCGCCCCTGACTCTGCGTCAGCGGGAACCACAGCTTGAGCACCAGATCGACCGTATCGCCCTGATCCGCGCCGCCGAGGTAAGCAGGTTCCAATCCTACCTCGCGGATTAACTGCTCGACGGTCGCGCGTGCCGCGCCATCGGTGCCGCAGAAAAACAAATCGGCGTGCTCGCCGTTGTAACCCGGATTCTTGAAATTCTCCCAGCCATAATTGTTGAAGGCGCGGTAGATGCTGGCCTTCGGCGTTTCGGCGCGCAGTACGTCCAGCGCGTGAAAATGGGCCGCACGCATGTTGTTGGTCGCGTCGATGACGATTTTCCCGTCGAGCGCTTGAGCATTCGCCTTGATCGTGTCCGCGACGACGCTGCCGGGTATCGCCAGCAGCACGACTTCCGCGCCGTTGAGCACCTCGGCGATGCTCGCTGCTGACGCTTTCCCGCCTAGCGATTTCACGAGCGATTGAACCTCTGGCTTTTGGGGATTGCGCACGCCAAAGCGAATGGTATGCCCGGCCTGCGCCCACTGCTCGCCAATCGATCCGCCGATGTTGCCCGCGCCCAGAACCGCGATTTGCATGGTACGCTCCCTCTCGTTGACCAGATGAGTCAGGGCGCAGCAACGCTGCGCCCCTACAAATATCGACGCAGAAGCCGTAAATCTCTTACGTTGCCAGCGATTCGAGCGCGTAATCGACGGCGGCGACCGCGTGCAGGGTGGTCGTGTCGAAGCTCGGCACGGGGCAGTCGTTGGGCGAGATCAGCAGCATGATTTCGGTGCAGCCGAGGATGATCCCCTGCGCTCCCCGTTCGACCAGATGGTCGATGATGTGTTTATACGCTTCCCGCGACTCGTCTTTGACGATGCCGAGCACCAGTTCGTCGTAAATTACGCGATGAATGATGGCGCGCTCGTCCGCGTCCGGGATCAGCACGTCGAGGCCGTATTTGTCGGTCAGTCGTCCGCGATAAAAATCCTGCTCCATTGTGAAGGCCGTACCGAGCAGCCCAACCTTCGTGATCCCCGCCGCCTGAATCGCCTGCGCGGTCGGGTCAGCGATGTGCAGCAGGGGAATCTCGACAGCCTGCTCGATATAATCCGCGAGCTTGTGCATGGTATTGGTGCAGAGGACGATGAAATCCGCGCCGCCGCGTTCGAGCCGCCGCGCCGCGTCCGCCATGACCTGCCCGGCTTCCTGCCAACGGCTTTCGTGCTGATACTGTTCGATCTGGGCAAAATCGACCGAGTACATCAGGCATTGCGCCGAATGCAGCCCGCCGAGCCTTAATTTTACGGTCTCGTTGACCATGCGATAATATTCGATGGACGATTCCCAACTCATGCCGCCGATCATACCGATGGTTTTCATGCCTGATTCCTTCCTATTTCAGTGACAGCCATGCGAGCGCTATCGACTCTAAACTGGCGGCGCGTGGTTATCGAACTGGCCGTCGTGATTATCGCCGCGCTGTTCGCCTCCCGGAATTTTATCAACAGCGACCCGAATCGGCTCCTCAACGGGCGCGAATCCGAGTGGCTGACCAACTCGGCCTACATCACTGCCGACAACCTGCGTGACAAGGGCGCGCTGACCTTCTGGCAGCCGTATCTGGCGCACGGCGAACCCGCTATCGACAACCCGTTCTCGTTCGTCCTCAATCCCTTGAGCCTGTGGCCGAGCCTGATCGCCGGGCCGCAGAACGGCATTAAGTACAGCATCGTCATCTATACGATCTTCGCCGGACTCGGTGGCTGGCTGCTGGCACGGATGCTCGGCCTCGGATCGCTGGCGCGGGTGCTGCTCGGCCTGATCATGATCGGGCGCGGCAACATGCACGCCGAGATCATGGATGGCTATTTCCAGTTGGGCGTGACGATGGCCTATTATCCCTGGGTCGTCGCCGCGATGCTAGCGCTTGTCCGCTTCCGCAGGCGCATCTGGCCGGTGATTCTGCTGGCGCTGATGATGACGTGGCTGTTTTGGGCGGGCAACGTCTATCACTTCCTGCCCGCCGGGATGATCATCGGCGTGCTGACGCTGGTGTTCGCGGTCAAAAAGCGCGGCCTCGACGGGCGGCTGATCGGTCGCGTGATTTTTGCGCTCGCGCTGACCTTTGGCCTGATGGCGATCACGGCGCTGCCGATTCTGGCGCATCAGAACTACATCGAAGGCCATCCTGACGAAGCGCTCAACACGGTCTATGCCGCGCCGATGGACGCGCTCGGCCAGTTCTTCACCAGCGTGCGGAACTATCCGCCCGATACCTGGAACGCCAACTACTACAGTTTCGTCCTGCCGCTCTGGTTCGTTGTGCTGATTCTGGTCGTCTTTCCGCCGATTCCGCGCGTGCTGGCACGTTCGCGCGAGGCGGCGCTGCACTGGCGCGTGATCGGCGTGGCGGTGGTGCTGTTCGTCTTTTTCCTGCTTTGGGGCACGGGCACGAACCCGATCATGCGCTGGGCGATCACCCATCTGCCGCTGATCGGTCAGTGGCGCACGCTCTCGCGCCTGCTAACCGTCGCCGCTTTCTGGCTGGCGGTGCTGGCGGCGATCCGCGTGGACAGCCTGTGGCGCGCGCTCGTGATCGGCAAAAGCCTGAACACCGAGCGCTGGCGGCGGCTCAAGCCCCTGATGGCGCGCCTGCATCTGTTCTTCGGCGCGATCCTGATCATTGCCTGCGCGCTGGCCGCGAAGGAACTGATCGATACGTGGTTCTATTTCAGCGCGACCATGCCTGAAGATCAACTCAACGTCACCTGCCTCAACTGGCTGCGCGCCCAGCATCCGAACGATCAGCTCTCCGTTTTCAAAACGGATTACACCACCGTCGCCGTCTTTCTGCGCGACCACATTCGCCTCGCGCACATCACCGCTGACTTTCACCCGCGCGGGATGACGCCGACGATTTATCCGTATGATCTACGCAGCGCGCCGCCCGAATACGTGATGCCCTATTCCGCCAACGAGCGGAATTATTGGGCGAACCTCGGCTACAGCTTCATCGTGGACAGTCCGAGGATGGACGACGGCTCGCCCTGTCTGATGCAGAACCCGAATACGCTCAGTTACGGCTTCTCAGTCCCGCTGAACGTGTTGAATGCTGCCAGCGATCCGCTCCCGCCCGCGCTGACCGAACCGCTGACCGCTTTCCGGCGCGAGGACGACCACATCGCCGCGCTGGTCACAGGCCGCCCGGATCAAGCGCTGGTGGTGGTTTTTCAGGAGATCGCCTGGCCGGGCTGGAATGTCACGGTCGATGGCAAGCCCGCCACGCTCGAATCGGTCGGCCAGATGATCGGTGTGGTGCTGCCGCCCGGTCAGACGCAGCACGCGATTCTGTTCTACTACGATCCGCCGCTGCTCAAGATCGGCGCGCTGATCTCGCTGGCGACCGCGCTGCTCTCGATTGGCCTGCTGTTCCGGCAGGCGCGTCAACCGGACGTGAGCGCGTCTGAGCCGGAACTGGTCGAGGCGCTCCCGGAGGGCGACGTTTATGGGCGTATCGCCGCGCGGATCGGCAGAGGCGGTGAGCGAGTACACGCGTTCATGAGCCTGCTGTGGGGGTCGAAGCGGATACGCCTTGCAGCGGAACTCGCGCTGATCGTCCTGGCGGCGCTTTATGCCTCGCAGTATTACCTCAACAATGATCCGAACAAGGTACTGATCGGCAACGAAGCGCAGTGGCTGACCAGTTCCGCCTACATCACCGCCGACACGTTCCAGCGCGAAGGCCGTCTCTCGCTCTGGGAACCCTGGATCGCGCACGGCGAACCCGCGCTGGAAAACCCGTTCTCGTTCGTGCTCAATCCGATCAGCACCTTCCCTGTGCTGGTCGCGGGTGCGGAGAACGGCATCAAGTACAGCATCGTCCTCTACACGATTCTCGCCGGATTGGGCGGCTGGCTGCTCGGCAAGGTGCTGCATCTCAGTTGGATTGGGCGGCTCTTTCTGGCAGCGGTGTGCATTGGACGCGGCAACGTGCCTGCCGAACTGGGCGAAGGCTATTATCAGCTTGGCGTGACCCAGTTCTACTTTCCCTGGGTCGCAGCGGCAACGCTGGCGATTATCCGCTACCGGGAGCGGCGCTGGCCGGTCGTGCTGCTGACGATCACAATCACGCTGCTGTTCTGGGCAGGCAACATCTATTACACCCTGCCCGCACTGATCATCGTGATCACGCTCGCGCTCTGCTTTGCGATCAAAATCGAGGCGCGCAGGCCGCGCCTCGATTGGGCAGTCGCGCGGCGGGTCGCGCTGGCGCTGGCGCTCTCGGTTGGATTAGCTGCCGCGACCCTGCTGCCGATTTATGCGCATCAGCAGTACATCGGCTCGCACCCCAACGAAGACCCCAACGCCATCTACGAAAACCCGCTGATTTCAGCGATCCAGTTTTTTATCACGAATCGGCTGTACACCAAAGCCACCTGGTCGCAGAATTACTTCAGCTTCGTCCTGCCGTTCTGGTTCGTGATGCTGATCTTCTTCGTCTTTCCGATCAGCGCGCCGCGCCTGCATCGCAGCGCTGACAGCGGTCAGCACGGGCGCGTTTACGTCGCCGGGCTGTTCCTGATCGTGCTGTTTTTCACCTGGGCGACCAAAACCAACCCGATCATCACGTGGGCATATGCCAATCTGCCGCTGATCGGCCAGTGGCGCGTTTTGTCACGGATGCTGACAGTCAGCGCCTTCTGGATTGGGGTGCTGGCCGCATTGCGCCTTGATGGATTGTGGCGTGGATTGGTGATCGAGCGGCGCTTCAATGCCTGGATCGCACCTGCGCTCAAGCGCGCCGCCGGGCACGCCCATCAGGTGATCGCCGCAATTCTGATCGTCGCCGCTGCCGGTGCTGCCTTTCAACTGATCAGCACGTGGCTTGGCATGAACAGCATCGATACCAAATCTTCGACCGTTACCAACTGTGTTGGGTGGCTGCATGACAGCTATCCCACCGCGAATATGTCGGTTTATGGCGATGACTACTACTACGTTGGAACCTACATCGAGGATCACATTCGCTTCCCGCACATTAACGCCGAGTTCAGCGAACTGGGCATGACGCCGACGATCTACAATTACGATTTGACGACCGCGCCCAGCGATTATCTGATCGCGCTCAGTCAGGCAAACCGCGATTACTGGCGCGTTCACGATTATCAGTTCGTCGTGGATGGCCCGCAGACCGAGGATTTCTACCCGTGCCTGATGACGAATACGGATACACTGCCTTACGCTTTCAGCGCCCCCATCGACTCGCTTTCGGTCGCGCCTAATCCGCTGCCCACGTCGCTGATCACGCCCATCTGGGCGATGAACCGCCGCTCGGACGCGATTGCGCTGGTCGTGGACGGCGATCCGATTGAGTCGAAAGTCGTGGTCGTGCAGGAACTCGCCTGGCCGGGCTGGAACGTCACCATCGATGGTGCGCCTGCCACGCTCGAATCGGTCGGGCAGATGATCGGCGTGGTGCTGCCGCAGGATCAGGCGGCACATCAAATCCTGTTCTATTATGACCCGCCGCTGCTCAAGATCGGCGGGTTGATCACGCTGGCGACGGCGTTGATCTGCGCGATCTATTTGATGGGTGGAAACCAGCGCATTTTCCGGCGACGACATCATGGGTCGGCGTAATGGGTCGGGGCACAGCGCGCCGTGCCCCATAGGTATCAGCTTGAGGGTATAGACGGTCGGTTTTTGCCCTCATCCCCATCCCTTCTCCCTCAGGGAAACGGGAGAAAACAGGTCAGAGGGATTGAGGGGGAGGGCTTATCTTGATGGGCACGGCGCGCCGTGCCTCGACAAATACAAATTCCGTCACGCGAGGCGGCGATACTGACCGTCGGACAAAATCTGTTATACTTTCGCCATTGGATGCGGCACAGACGGAAAGCGATTGATGAGCGATTTAACTGACCTGACCCTCGCGCAGGCGTTGACGAGCCTGCGCGCGCGGGAAATCTCCGCCGTTGACCTGACCAAAGCCTATTTACAGCGCATCGAGCAGTTGGAGCCGACCATTCACGCCTTCATCACTGTGACGGCAGAGCGGGCGCTCAGGGACGCCGAGGCTGCGGATCAGGCGCGCGCGGCAGGCGATGATCGGCCTTTGCTGGGGATTCCACTGGCAATTAAAGACGTGTTCTCGACGCAGGGCATCGAGACGACCTGCGGCTCGAATATCCTGATGGGCTACAACCCGGTTTTCTCGGCCACGTCATTCAAAAATCTGGAAGCGGCAGGGATGGTCATGCTCGGCAAGACCAACATGGACGAGTTCGCCATGGGGTCGTCCACCGAGAACTCGGCCTGCGGCATGACCTTCAATCCCTGGAACCCCTTGCGCGTCCCCGGCGGCAGCAGCGGCGGATCGGCGGCGGCAGTCGCGGCAGGCATGGCGCTGGGCGCGACGGGAACCGACACGGGCGGCAGCATCCGTCAGCCGGGGGCGATGTGCGGCGTGGTCGGCCTCAAACCGAGCTACGGGCGCGTCTCGCGTTACGGCGTGGTCGCGTTCGGCTCGTCGCTCGACTGCCCCGGCCCGATTGCTCGCACGGTCGAAGATATCGCTCGCTTGCTCGGCGTGATGGCGGGACACGATCCGCTCGATTCGACCAGCATGAACGTTCCCGTGCCGGATTACGTCGCTTCCCTGAGCGGTGATATTCAAGGCTTGCGCGTCGGCGTGCCGAAAGAATACTTCATCGACGGGATGCAGCCTGCCGTCGAGCAGGCCGTCCGCGCGGCGATTGAGCAGCTTC
>DASZXN010000606.1:0-12354 GCA_035545875.1 Phototrophicaceae bacterium | reverse complement strand
GCGTTACTGTTTCTTGGCTATCCCTTCGTGACGCGGGCGGTTCAGCCTGTCCTCGCTGGGTTGGACATTCACCAGCAGGAAGCGGCACACACACTTGGCGCGACGGGCTGGACGACCTTCCGGCGGATTATCCTCCCGGCGATTCTGCCCGCCATGATCAGCGGCGGCATTTTGAGTTTCGCGCGCGCACTCGGCGAATTTGGCTCGGTCGTGCTGGTGGCCGGAAATATTCCGCTGCGCACGCAAACCGCCGCCATCTACATTTACGCACAGGTCGAGAGCGGTAACGCGGCGGCGGCGAGCAGCGTCTCGCTCGCGCTGGTGGCACTTGCGCTTGGCACGACGCTGATTGCCGATTGGCTGATGCGGAGGTATGGCCGTGCCTGAAACCGCAGAAAGCCGAGTTCGCTGGCTGTTGATCGCCATCGTTGTGCTGTACGCGCTGCTGCTGATTGGCGCGCCTGTGGTGTCGATTATCGGCGGAGCCTTCGAACAGGGTGTGCAGCCCGTAATCGCGGCGCTGACCAGCCCCGACGCGCTGGCCGCGCTCAAGCTGACGGCGATCCTGACGGTGCTGGCGGCGGCGATCAATACGGTGCTGGGCGTAGTGGTGGCATGGGTGCTGGTTCGCCACAACTTTCCCGGTAAGGCGCTTTTCAACGGGCTGGTCGATCTGCCGTTCGTGATCTCGCCCGTAATCATCGGCTTCGTAATCATTGTGTTATTTGGTCGGCAGGGCTGGTTGAGCGGTCTGCCGTTTCAGGTCGCATTCGCCTTTCCCGGCCTGCTGCTGGTGACGGTGTTCGTCTCGCTGCCCTTTGTGATCCGCGAGGTGATGCCCGTGCTGGCGTCGCTCACGCCGGAGCAGGAAGAGGCCGCGCTGACGCTTGGTGCGTCGCGCTGGACGGTCTTTCGGCGTGTGGTCTTTCCCGGTATCCGGCACGCGGTCGTCTACGGGCTGGTACTGACGCTGGCGCGCGCCTTGGGCGAATTTGGCGCGGCGGCGGTCGCTGGCGGCGGCGTGCAAGGCTCGACCGAGACGGCGACGCTCTACGTTTATCGGACAATTCAGAACAACAACGACGTGGGTGCTTACAGCATGGCGATTTTACTTGGCTTGATCTCTATTGCAGTCCTGATTACAATGAATGTGCTGCGCAGTACCAGAGTGGAGGCGAGCCATGTCGATCCGGCTGAATAACGTTACCAAGCGTTACGGCAAGCAGACAGTCGTGGGCGGTCTCTCGCTGGAAATTCAGCCAGGGGAGCTATTTGTTTTGCTGGGGTCGAGCGGGAGCGGCAAAAGCACGCTCCTGCGCATCATCGCCGGGCTGACCGCGCCGGACGCTGGGCAAATCTGCCTCAACGAGCGTGACGTGACTCACCTGCCTACACAGCAGCGCGGAGTCGGCTTCGTCTTCCAGAACTACTCGCTGTTCAAGCACATGACTGTCGCGCAGAACATCGCTTTTGGGCTGGAAATTCGCCACATGGCGCGTGCGGATCGTCAGAAGCGTGTGAGTGAACTGCTCACCCTAATCGAACTGGGTGAATATGGTGAGCGGATGCCTTCGCAGCTTTCGGGCGGTCAGCAGCAGCGGGTTGCGTTGGCGCGCGCGCTCGCGCCCCAGCCAGATGTTCTGCTGCTCGACGAGCCATTTGGCGCGCTCGACGTGAAAATTCGCTCGCAGCTTCGCCAGAATTTGCGCGAGATTCAGCAGCGGCTCGGCATCACGGCGATTCTGGTCACGCACGATCAGGATGAAGCCTTCGAATTGGCAGATCGCATCGGCATCATCGAACAGGGCAAGCTGCTCGAAGTCGGCCAGCCGGAAGACCTGTATCGCCGCCCGCAAAACCACTTCACGGCGACTTTTCTCGGCATGGCGAATCTGCTGCGCGGTCGGCGCAACGGCACTCAGGTCTACGTGGGCGAGCGCAGACTGCCGGCGCCGCCAGAGAGCGCCTATCTATCCGGGCAGGCCGTCGATTTGCTGCTGCGCCCCGAATCGGTTGACATCGCTCTTGAAGCAGCCGAGTTAGATGGACATTTGCTTGGCGAGGGGCGGATCGAGGCGCTTGCTTTCGCGGGCGCGCTCGAAAAGGTCACGATTCAACTGACCGACCGCGATCAGCCGCTTGAAGTCGTAATCGCGCCGGATCGGGCGCGGCGGCTGGGGCTGCGCCCCGGCGATCACGTGTGGGTGGGGGCGCACGATTATCACCTGCTGCCCGCGAGCAATGAGAAGATAACGTAAGGGGCGCAGCCCGCTGTGCTCCTACAATCCCCACACATCCATCGGAGCTTTGTCTTTTACCGTGTACCCCTATCTCTCGCTTGAGAACGTTGATCTCGATACTGAACTCGCGCAGCGGCTTCCGCGACGGCTGGCGTACTATCATCTGGCGCTGCCAATTGCTCAGGACAGCGAGGGCATCACGGTGGCGATGGCGCATCCCGAAAACCAGAAGGTTCTCGGCGTGCTCGAAGCGGCGATGAGCGCAAAAGTGATCCCGGTGCGCAGTTCCGCCGAAATGATCCGGCAGCAGTTGGATCGCGTCTGGGATATTCAGAACACTTCCGGGACGCCGCGTGTGGCGCTCTGGTCACCCAATGACGCGCTGCTGGATCGCTCCGAGGATTACGTGGATCGGCTGCTCGACACGCTGGAACGCGACGCACAGGTCGAGCGCTTTAGCGGCGATGATCCACCTGCTGCCGATTTGATCGTCGCGGTGATCGATCAAGAGCCGCTGCCGCAAACGCTGTTTCGAACGTCCGCTTCGGTGCTGGTGCTGGGAGCTGCCCTGGAACTGCCCAGAACGATTTTGCACGTTTTACGCGGACATAATCCCGATTATCGTGTGCTCGATTGGATCAAGCCGCTGGCGCGCAGCAGCGCCGCCCATGTCACCCTGCTGATGAGCGTCGATGGCAGCAAGCCATTGGTGTCTGATCTAAGCAGCATTCTGATGGGGCAGGACAAGCGGCAGGCGCATTTGGCCGAGTGCCGCCGTCAACTTCTTGACGCGGGCATTGAGGGGCGGCTCAAGCTGCGCCAGGAAGCGCTGCTCACGGCGATTCGCAGTGAAGTCAGCGAGCATCGTTACGATCTGGTCGCGTTGGCGGCGGAAGCCTATGGCGATTTCGCGCTGCAAGTCGCTGAACTGGTGCGCACACAGACGCACGCATTTCTGGTTATTAAACCTTAACGAAGCAGCGCAAAGGACACGGTACGCTGTGTCCCGGCCAGATGCTTATTTGCGGATATTAGGATCGGCGAACGCGAACGAGGCGGCGGCGCATAACGATCCGCAGCCCGACGTGGCTTGACGCGGGCGGGAATTTAATCGCTGTTGAGTCACCGAGCAGCGGCGCGGCCTCGACAATCGCTGGAACAGCGACAACCTCGATCTGTGGTTCAGCCTGTGGTTCTGGCGTGATGTCCGCTTTCGGCGGTTCGACGCTCACTGGGATGGTTGGCTCAGTGGGTGAAACTTCCGGGGTCGGGGATACGGGTTCAGTCGCCTGCGCGCTGACGCTGGCGGCTTCCTGCGTTTCGCTGGGTCGCGGAATGCCAAAAACTTCCCAGATGCTCGGCGCGGCGGACGCTGTAGCTGGCGCGCTCGGCTCAACTGACTTGATCGGCGTGGGTGGTGTGGGCGCTTCCGGTTGCTTTTCGATCACGGGCGGCGTAGGCGGCGCATCGTAGATGCTCGCTTTGGATGGTTCCGGCTCGGCTTTGGCTTCTGCTGGTGGTTCCGGCTGAACGGTGGGTTTGGGTTCGGAACGATCCCGCAGATATTCGACCAGTTCAGGAGGCCGAACCAGCGGCGTCGTCTCGGTTGGCGGCGGTTCGAGTACCAGCGGCTCGGTTTCCTGCTGCGATGGTCGCTCGAACAGCGCGGTCGGCGCGGCGGGCTTCGGCGGCTCGGCAGGAGTCGGTTGGGTGGGCTGATCGACGGGAAGCTCGACCGCTTTGCGTGGCTGCGTATCCGATGGATCACGCGGCGGCTCGAAGCGCGAATAGTCCTCGCCAATCTCATTGAGGAATTCCGGTTCGCCTTCAATGTCGGGTGGAACTTCGGCTGGCTCGGCTGGCGGCTGTGACACAGGCACAGCGCGGCGCTGACGGGTATCTTCCTCATCCAGCGGTGGCTCGGCAATGATGCGAATTGGCTGGGCATCATCAGCGCTAATCGGTGGCTCGGCGGCTGGTTCCGGTTTCTGGCCTTCGGCCTGCTGCGCAGCCGAGGGATGACGGGGTTGATAGGCGGAGCGCGCGTTCACGTCAGGCGCGTCACGCATGAGCGACTTGGCTTCGTGCGTTTGCGCAGTCGCGCCCGTCTGCTTCATCTGCTGCCAGAGCGTGCGCAGACTTTCAGCAATCGTGTGATCGGTCTGGCGATTGAGGCTGAGCGTATTACGCACGCCGCCGAACAGTCCACCAAGTTCGTAGTGGAACGTCCACTGAACAATCGTGCCTTCGGGGATTTCCTGAAGGCGCAAGCGGCCTTTATTTTCACGGAAGGGTACGCCATCGACGAAGTAGTATTCGTAGCCGAGGCCGTTGTACCACGCGGTCACCGCGACCACACGGTCGCCGCCCGGCGCGCTGTAGCGCCAGCGCAGCCCCGGCCCTTCGCGGCGGGATGTCAAAAAAACCACTTCCTGACAATCGATCTGCCAGTCAGGGTTGTGGCTGATGTCACTTATGTAGTTCCACACCAAATCGGGTGCGGCTGGAATCAAAATCCGATGATCAATTGTTGTCATGACAAAGACTATTATAGATCGTTTTCTGTCTGCTTTCAAAAATGCGACTTTTCGCCGCTGCCAAATTTTACTTTGTGTGTTACAATCTCTATTGTGTTGTTGGGAGGAACTGCGCTTGCCGAGTCCGACGCTGACCTTTGCTTTCATTCTGGCGACGCTCTATGGCGCGGTCTTTCACCTGATTCTTGGCGGAGACGCGCGGCGTTTGGCTTTCTTTCTGCTCTCAAGCTGGATTGGCTTTGGGCTGGGGCAGATGGCGGGCGTGACCTTGCAGATTGATGTATTTGACATTGGCGCGCTGCGGGTTGTCTCGGCGACGCTGGGGGCGTTTGTGGCTTTGATCGTGGCGACGTTGCTCTCGGCACGACGAGCGCAGCGCAAACGATCCGTACGTGGATAATTGAGCTTCTAGGAGACCTATGACGGAGTCGGTTCCTGCACCGCAACCTAAAGCGCGTTCCAGTTTCGACATTCGCCGGATGGCGTTAATTGCCAGCGGCGTATTGATCGGGCTGATCCTGCTGCTGTTCGTGATCGCGCTGGTGCTGACGCTGGTCACGCACGGCGATTTTGCGGCAATTATCCGCACGATCCGCGATCTGGTGATTATTTTCCTGTCGCTGGAAGGCATTCTGATCATTCTCAGTTTGGCGGTGCTGGCGCTGCAAGTCGCGCAGTTGGTTAACCTGCTGCAAAACGAGGTCAAGCCGATCCTCGAAAATACGCAGGAGACAGTCAAAACAGCACAGACGACGGTCGAGTTCATGAGCGAAAACCTGACCGAACCGGTGATCCGCGCCAGCGGTTTCATGTCCGGCATGTCGGTGCTTGTGACCCAACTGTTCGGCATTCGCCGCGCGATCCAGCGCACCGCCGACGAAAAGGAATAAGATGCGACGGAACGGGCAGAATGAGCTTGACGGCGGCTTGCTGATCTTTGGGATCATGGCTGGCCTGCTGATCGGCGGACTGGTGGCGCTGTTCACGGTGCCGAAAAGTGGTCGCGCTTTCCGCCAGTCGGTCGGTGAAACCGGGCAGAATCTGCGCTCGACGCTTGAAGATGCGCTGCCCTCCGACCCGATTGCCGAGAGCCTCGCGGAAGGTAAAGCTGCTGCTCGCCGCCGGATGGTCGAGTTAAATTCGTAGCCTCCGAATCAAAAATGGCGGATGCCATCCGCCTCTGTAAATCCCTCACTTGATCAATCGTTAACTGAGCTGCTTGAAAGCTGCGGGCAGCGCCTCGATCACGTCGCTTGCGAGCACGCTGCGCTCACTGCCGAGCTTGGCAGCAGCCTGTTCGCCCGCCAGTCCATGCAGATAACCAGAGGCAAGCGCGGCTTCGTAGGGTTTGAGTCCCTGCGCGAGCATCCCGACAATCGTTCCAGCCAGAACGTCACCCGTTCCGGCGTGCGCCAGCGCGGAAGTCTTGAACGGCAGCGCCGTGACGCGACCATCCGGCGCGGCGATCAGCGTGTGCGCGCCTTTGAGCACCAGCACGACGTTCCACTCGCGCGCTTTTTCCTCAGCGATCTGCCAGCGCCGCGACTGCACATCTTTCGTCTCGGTTTTAGCAAGCCGCGCCATCTCGCCGGGGTGGGGTGTAAGGATGGTCATTTCTGGCAGCAGCTTCCACCATTCATCAATCTCTGAGAGCAAATTCAGGCCGTCGGCGTCGATCACCAGCGGCGGCAGCTTGTGATCCGCTGCCTTGCTCGGCGGCGGCTCTGGTGTTGCCCCAAAGCCAATGCTGCGCTGTGGCGTCGGTTGGTCGGATTTGCTCAACAGGCGCGTGAGCAGGTCGCGAGTGGTTTTTTCGCGTCCCCAACCCGGCCCCATCAACAAAGCATCGTAATTCTCAGCTTCCTTAAGGATTGGCGGCGCAGCGTCCGCCGAGAGCACACCCATGTCGTGCGGAAAGAGCAGCCACGTCACTTCGAGTACATTCCCGGCCAGCGCCGCGACGGTCGGCTCTGGCGCACCAACCGTCACCAGCCCTGCGCCGGATCGATAAGCGGCGCGTGACGATAAGCCCGCCGCCCCCGTATAATTGACCGACCCTGCCAGAATCAGCGCCTTACCGAACGTGCCTTTGTTGGAATCGGCAGGGCGAGCAGGCAGCAAAGCCCGCGCTGAATCGGGATCGAGAATGCTGCGCTGTACGTCTTTCAGCACGGCGGTATTCGCGGGGACGCCTGCCGAAGCGACTGTAATCTGACCGACTGCTTCCGCGCCGGGAAAGGTGAATAAGCCCGGTTTGGCGGCGATGAAAGTCACGGTTTCGTCGGCATGAAGCGCAGCTTTGTCGAGTTTGCCTGTGTCGCAGTCGAGGCCGCTCGGACAATCGACTGCGAGAATGTAGGGTCGAGTGGCGCTGTGTGGCGCTGGATAAGCCAGCCGGATTGGACGACCTTCGCCTACGTCTTCGCCTTCATCGAGAGCCTGATGGACGGCGCGCAACAGCTTGGTCACGTTGTCACGCAGCGGCAGCTTGAGGCCAATGCCGAACAGCCCGTCAACGAGCACGTGAGCGCTGGCGACCATGTTGACGAGTACGCGGTAGCGCTGATCATCCTCGGCGAAGGCGACGAACAGCCCCTTGTCGCGGATGGCTTTCAGATGCGGATCGTCGTCGGGGCGGCGCGTGAGCAGATAGAAGCGTACCAGCGCGCCGCTCTGCTCGGCGATCACGCGCCCGGCGACCATTGCATCGCCGCCGTTGTTGCCGGGGCCGATCAGGAGGGTCACACGCGCGTCCGCCGGATCGGGAAGCTGCGCCAGGATTTGCAGCACGCGCAGGGCGACCGCCTGACCCGCATTCTCCATCATGTCGGCATAGCTGATCCCGGCGGCGTCGGCAGCCGCTTCGATCTGGCGCATCTGTTCTACAGAAACGACGGCGACTTTCGACATCGGATTGACTCCTCTATAACAACTTGAATTTCATGATTGTATCGAAGAGTTGGGAAAAGATAAAACTCGACACGGAGGCAAGCTAGGAGAACAAAAAGGGCGCACGCCGTGCGCCCCCCAAATCGGGCTTGGAGATGAAGATCAGCCGACGTGCAGCCGCTTAGAAAGAGCGGTCGATAACCAGATGCGCGAGACCGACCAAGCCGTCTTTGGCATCGGAATCGGGGAGAACATTCAGATAGTTGATGGCGAGTTCGACCAACTGCTGTGCTTGATCGTGCGCTTCCTGAATGGCGTCACCCTGGAGCACTTTCTCCTTGAGCGAGGTCATCACGTCCACGCCTTCATGCGCGACTGCGAAACCGCGTCCCTGCTCAACGTCGATGCCGGAGGTTTTGCCCAACTGCTCGGTGTCGCCCGTGAGATCGAGTACGTCGTCGATGATTTGGAAGGCGAGGCCGAGATTGTAGCCGAAGCTGGCGAGCGCTTTGACCTGCTCGGCGCTGCCATTGGCGAGGCGCGCGCCCAGTTCGCCGGAGGCTTGAAAGAGCGCCGCCGTCTTTTTGGCGATGATGCGGTAATAGACCTCGCGGGTGAAGTTGTTCTCCTTGACGGCGCTTGCTTGCAGCGTTTCGCCTTCAACCAGCGCGACGGTCGCGTCGGCGAGGATGACGTTCAGGTCTTTGAAGGGAGCCATCAATTCGTAAACTTTGGTGAACAGGAAATCACCCGTCAGTAGGGCGAAGGTGCGTCCCCATTTGGCATTCACCGAGGGACGACCGCGCCGCACGATGCCGTGATCATTGATGTCGTCGTGGACGACGCTGGCAGTGTGAACCAGTTCGACAGCAGCGGCAATCGGCGCGGCAGCCGCCGGATCGACGCCGCCCGCCGCAGCATAGGCCAGCAGCACCAGACGCGGACGAATCCGCTTGCCACCTGCTGAAATAATGTGGCGGCTGGCGTCGCGCAAAACGGCGACTTCGCTGTCCACCACGTCAAACATCAGCGTTTCGACCTGTTGGAGCGCATGTTGAAGCACTTCCGGCATGGCTGCCGTCGAAGGTTGTGCTGTGTTCATCAGGAACGTCCTGTCTAAAAACCGATTCCTGTAGATATTGTGACATTCAGAACTATTTAAATTTTCTAAATCAATTTTACTGCAAGTGCGCGGGTTGTGTCAACGAACTGGCTGGTAATCCTAAGCGAACGATACCCCGATCTGATGATCGGAGCAAATGGAGCGGACAGACTTAACGATTATTCGACGCGGGGCAGGGCAAAGTAAAACGTACTGCCAACGCCCAGTTCGCTTTCGACCTTAATCTCGACGTTGTGATGCTGAAGGATCAGCCGGACGATGGCTAGCCCGACGCCCAGTCCCCCGACCGAGCGTGTGTCCGAACTGTCGATTTGATAGAAAGGATCGAAAATCACGTCGAGTTTATCTGCCGGAATGCCGATGCCATAGTCGCGGATGGCGATCACAATCTGGCGGCCATCAACCCGCGCTGACACCTCGACTTCTTTATGGCTGAACTTGAGCGCGTTATCGATGAGAAGCTGAAGCACGATGCCCAAGCCCTGCCGATCCGCTGAGACCAGCGGCAGACGGCGCGGAACGATCACCTGAACGCGATCCACTTCGTCTTTGTGTCCCCAACTGCGGCGCAGATTGCGCAGCGCCTGTTCAATCGCGTCGGCGGATTGAACAGGTTCCGGCTTGATTTCCAGACTGTCGGCCAGTTGGGTGACGTTCATGATCACCCCTTCGAGGCGGGCAGTGGCGTTGGTGGCGTAACCAACCAGCGCACCGTGATCTTTCGTGGAGTCGTCGGAGAGCATGGCGACCGCTGCCTTGACCTGAAGCAGCGGCGTTTTGAGTTCGTGTGAGACGCTGCGGACAATCGCGTTCTTGAGCAGATCGACTTCCTCGGCGGCGCGCTTCTGCGCCGCGAACTGCTTTTCGGATTGGGCCGTCTCAGCTTCGAGCCGCTGGCGAAGCTGTAAGAGTTCGCCGCGCAGCCGCAGCTCGGAGTAAAGCGGCTGATCGATCCAGCGCGCGGGCAGGACGAGATCGGCGGGCAGGTCGGCTTTGGGCACTTCAGCGACCAGTACGAGCAGCGGGCGTTCAGGCAGTGGAGTCGTATCGACAATGGAGCGAAACAGAGTCAGCGTTTCGATATTGATCGGCGCGATCAAGGCGTCAGGGCGACTATGCAGAACGGCTTCGCGCGTTGAATCGAGATCGGTCACAGAGACGACATTGTACGAAATTAAGTGTTCGTTAAGACGTTCTAGTCGATCCTGATCGCAGCGAAAGATGAGGAGTGTGTAGTTCATAGCCGTTCCGATCATGGTGTGTATCCGTGCTACGGATGGTCGTCGTGGTCAAGCGCCTGCCTGAAAACGTCCAAACCGGGACGTTCGTCGTGACATTGAGGGCAGCCGACGTATGGGTCATCGATCTTGACGTGGTGTCGGCGGCAGTAAGCAGTGACTTCCAGCTTGCGGCCTAACCCAAGCAGGCGAGGCTTGACCGTCAGCGTCAGTTCCATGTCAGGGCTGGCGTTGGCGTTGAGAATATCCGGCACGGGACACATGGCACAATCGCTCGGATGCCAGGGCAGCGATTCCGGGTTGTTCTTGATCAGCCGACATTCCTGAAGATTGCGCCCACGATTGTAGTCAGCATAGTAGAAACGGCAGTCTTTTCCGGCTGGTGTTCGCATAGTCAAGCTCACGGTTCGTCATTGACAATGCTAGCACATTTTTTACGAATTCTGCTTTACTTTCAGCCAATTCACAGCGATTTCAGAAAGGGCACTTAATGACCCGTATTGAACCGTGCAGTCAGGGAGCGAAGCGATAAACGTCTGACCGTAGCTCTTGCTTTTGATACGCGAATCGAAGATTGCAACAATCCCGCGATCTGTTCGCGTGCGGATCAGGCGGCCAAATCCCTGGCGGAAGCGCAGGATCGCGTCGGGGAGGGTGTAATCGTTGAACGAGTCCTTGTAGGTTTCGGCGCGTGCGGCGAAAACAGGTTCAGTCGGCACTGAGAAGGGCAGGCGGACAATCACCAGCGCGCTCAATGACTCGCCGGGAATATCGACGCCTTCCCAGAAGCTGCGCGTGCCGAGCAGAATCGCGCGCTCGTTGGTCTTGAAGCCGTCGAGCAGGCTTTGACGGCTGCTGCCATCGCTCTGATCGTAGACGGTGATGTTGCCGAGCGCGAGGCGCGGCGCGATGGCCTGCGCGGTCTGGCGCAGATGCGTGTAGCTCGTGAACAAGCCCATCACGCGGCCATTGAGCGCGGCGGTCAGTTCGATCAGGCCGCGTTCCAGTTCGCGCTGATAATGAAAGCGGTCGTTGGGGTCGGGCATGTCGTTAGGAATGTAGAGCAGCGTCGAGTCGTGATAGTTGAAGGGCGAGCCGACTTCGAGGGTCGAGACTTCCGAGGCGTTCAGGCGCTCGCGGATGTAGTCGAAGCTGCCGTTGGTCTGCAAGGTCGCGCTGGTCATTACAACCGACTCCTTGCTGTGCCACAGCACATCTTCAACCAGCGGGCCAACGTGCAGCGGTGCGCTTTGCAGCGCCAGATAATCGCTGTCCTGCCCCGCGCTGATCCAGTAGACTGTGTTGGGATTGGGCGCGTTGGCGAAGCTGTTCAACTGCGTTTGCACTTCTTCGAGATACCGCGAGGCCGTCTCGGTGCTGCTGACCAGTTCCTCGTAATCGGCGATTTGGTAGGGTTCGAGGCGCGTCAGCGCAACAGCGAGGCGGTGCATTGCTTCGCCGAGGACTTCGAAGAACGGTTGCAGCGTCGTCCAGGCCGTCTGCACCTGCGAGAAGCTCACGCGGGTGCGGATATCGGGCGTGATGCGCGTCTGCGTCAGATAGTCGGAGCGCGGGATTTTCAGATCGAGCAGCAGCGCGCGAATCGACGCGAACAAGCGCCCGATATGAACTTCCATTGCGGAAGTCGCTTCCGCGATATTCTCGATGTAGGCCGTCATACGCTGGACTTCTTTGTCGGGCGCGGAAGCGGTCACGCTAATCAACATACTGCCGAGCAAGCCGCGTCGTGGCCCACCGAGATCGGCCAGACGGCGGCGCAGCGTCGAAGCGTCAAGGCGAAAGCTCAGTCCGCTGGTCGTCGCTTCTTCGAGGTGATGTGCCTCGTCGATGATCAGGTAGCGATAATCGGGCAGCACACGATTGTCGGCTGCCGCATCGGAGATCAGCAGGGCATGGTTGACGACCAGCACGCGGGCGGAATCGGCGGCTCGGCGCGCCTTGAAGAACGGGCACGCACCCGCCATGACCGCGCGGCAGCGATCCAGCGAGCAGCCCTCGTCCTCAGCGCTCAGGCGCTGCCACGTTTGATTCTCTTCCGCGCCGCGCAGTGAAATCTCGCCGCGATCTCCGGTTTTGCTTTCGAGCAGCCAGACGAGAATCTTCGCTAGCGTGCGTAACTCATCGACACTGGTCGGTCGGCGGCGGCGCACGGCCTGCAAGCGGCGCGGGCACAGATAATTCGCGCGGCCTTTCATCACCGACGCGGTGAAGGGCAAGTCCAGCGCATCGCGCAGCGTTGGAATGTCCTTGTCGATCAACTGCTCTTGCAGGTTGATCGTGTTGGTCGAGATGACGTCGCGCTCGTT
>DASZXN010000605.1:0-3213 GCA_035545875.1 Phototrophicaceae bacterium | reverse complement strand
TATGGGATCTCGCCGCCGTCGCTGGTTCCTACGTCCCCGGTGAGAACGCCGTCGAGTACATCCACGAATCCATTGTCAATCCGAATGCTTTCATCGCTCCCGGCACGCCAGCCTTTCCGCCCAATCTGATGCCGGACGACTGGGCAAAGGTTCTCTCGCCGCAGGATATAAACGACGTGATCGCCTATCTGCTCACGCTCCATAACTAAGCCAAGACCCGCCGGAGGTTCAAAACCTCTGGCTTAAGCCCAGCCATCTTTTGATGGCTGAGAAGCGAGAAGCAGGCCGTAATCGAGCAGCAAAAGGCGGCGTACAGTGATGTACAGCCGCCTTTTCTATTCCTGCATTTACTCAGCACTCAGCACTCGGTACGCAGCACTATCTAACCTGAACGGCCTCGGCTTCGTCTTCGATCTCGACCGTCTCTGGAATGACGAGCGGCAGCGCCAGATAAACGGCGGTCCCGACGCCGACCGAACTGCGCAGATAAATCCTGCCGCCGTGCGTCTCGATAATCTGCCGCGCAATCGTCAAGCCCTGCCCGGTGCCGGGAACGCGCAGCGTCCGCCCGGTCGTGCTCAACGGCGTACCGCGATAGAAGCGCGTGAACACGTGCGGCAGTTCGTCCGCCGCGATGCCCACGCCCGTGTCGCGGATACGCAGCCGCGCGAAGCCATCTTCCTCGCCCTTGATTTCCAGCGAGACCTTACCGCCCGGTGGTGTGTACTTGATCGCGTTATCGACAATGTTGCCGAGTGCCCAGCGCAAGCGCCGCTCGTCGCCGCGAATGTACAGGGCGGATTGTTCGACGCTCACATTCAGCGACAGATTCGCCGCCTGCGCGACCTGTTTCCACTCATTCGCCACCGACCAGACCAGCGTTTCCAGCGGCAGGGCGTGCATCGTCTGCTGGACGTACTGGGCGTCGGTGCTGTTGATCATTTCGCGCATCTCGACGATCAGCTTTTGCAGCGCGCCGACGTTGCGCCGAATTTCCTTCGAGATCGCCATCTCCGAGGTCTCAGGCCGCGTCCGCAGGCTGATTTCGTCGAGCAGCGCCGCCTGAGCGCGTTCACGCTGTGCTTCGACCGTCACGTCGCGCACGATAATCACCGTGCCGACGCGCTGATCCGCCAGCGAAGTCACGGCGAAGGTTTGTACTTGCAGCATCCGGTCGTCAAGTTCGAGCCGCTGCGGTGCGCCGAGCGAATACAACCCCGGCGCGAAGGCCGGGCCGAGCGTGTCGGTTACGGCGGCGGTAATGTCGCGCAGTTCCGCCCGCTTGAAGAAGTTGTAGCCCTCGCCAATCAGCCGCTTGGCATGTTCGTTAATGAAGGTGACGCTGCCGTCGAGGTCTTGGATCACCACGCCGTCGGGCAGCGATTCCAGCACCGCATTCAGATGCTCGATCTCGCGCCGCTGACGGCGCAGGGATGCGCGCAGCGTATCGTGGCGCTGCTGTACGCGATCCGTGTATACGTCAATCGCGTGACCGAGCGCGCCGATCTCGTCGGTTGGCTGCATATTGGTGCGCACGCTCAAATCACCTTCAGCCAGCGCCTCCGCGACCTGGCGCACGCGGTTGACCCGCTCGATGAACAGGTTGGTCATGACGAACAGCGTAATGATCACACCCGCCGCGACGGTCGCCAGCGTGAGCGCGACCAACTGCTGCCCCGCTTCCGCTGCGAATGGCGCGTTATCCGGCACGAACACCGCGATCACCGCTCGTGTGTTGTCGAGCGGGAAATACGCGCCCAGATAGGGCGATCCATTCAGATCGAGTGCCTGAAACGCTCCGGCATCGCTGCTCGCCGGAGCGACGTACTGGGCGGGCAGCGCGGCAGGCAGCGCCTTGACCGTCGTCGCCAGCAGTTGCGTTCCCTGATAAATGGCGATTTCAGCGGCGGCATCCGCGCGTACCGAGTCGAGCCAGCGCGTCAGTTGCATCCCCACGTAAGCCGTACCGACCAGCGTTCCGTTGACCGACACTGGCGCCATCGAGAGCAGCATTTGCGCGGATACATCCTGAAGCTGTGCGGGCGCATAATCGCTGGTGCTGCTGGGGCGCATCACGCCATAGACGTACTGACCGTTGGCATCGGTGAGGATGATGCCGTCCAAATCGGCGCGCCGCGCAAAATTGGTGAGCAGCGCCTGAAGATCGTTCACTTGCCCCTGAGACAGCGCCGCAGCCACGTCCTGCGACTGCGCCAACTGCTGCGCCTGATTCTGCTGTTGGCTGTACAGGCTGTTCGCCCGCCCGGAAATCGCGCGCTCGCTGCCAAGCAGAATGTTGACGCGCGACATCTCCGCGCCGCTCGGCAGGCTCCGCGCCACCGCGTAGGCCGAGATCATCGCCAACACCAACACCACGAGGAAAGTTGGCAAAATCAAACGCCACCGCAGTGAAACGTACCGGGTTTGAGTGCTTTTGGCGCTGCTCATTGAATCCACCCCTACGAAAAAAGCCTTCTTTTTATTATCTTATAGATACTTGAATGCGCAATACGTAAACCAAAAACAAACTTTATTAACCTAATTTTTACCACACTTCCATCGAATCGATCAACTAATTCGTATAAAGTCATGGACGAAAGTCAACGAACTTGCGCGACCTGCGGCGCATTCTGGTGTTAATTACAGCAGCAATAGTTATAACACGTGAAGAACGGCAGCTCAGGCCGATTCCTGGTCTGCTGGGGGGAATTTATGGCGAATCACCACTTGTTAGAAGCGCTCGCGCACCGCGACCCGCGCGATGTCGAGCAGGTCTTTATCGGAGAATCCGCCCTTTACCCGCCCGACCCTGCAACAATGGTCAGCGCGATTAAGCGGGTCGCCATTTTCGCGGAAGCCTTTTTGCCCAAAGTCGATGGCGTTTCCAAAACCGCCTATCTGACGCTGCGCTATCTTCAGCAAACCGGGCGCGAGGTGCTGGTGTTCGCGCCCGACATCGCGCCTTCGTCGGTCGCCGGGAGCCGCGTCGTCGCGCTGCCTTCGCTCGGCATCCCGGCTGCGCCGGAGTCGCGTCTCGCCCTGCCGCATCCGGTCATCGTCAACTATCTCAACGAGTTCCAGCCCGACTTGATCCATCTGTTCAGCCCCGCGCTGCTCTCGGTCAGCGGAATGCTGGTTGGGCGGCAGAATCGTATCCCAGTCATCGCTACCTACCAGACCGACCTACCGGGCTACAGCCGTCACTATGGCTTT
>DASZXN010000604.1:0-8368 GCA_035545875.1 Phototrophicaceae bacterium | reverse complement strand
TCGAACGTGAAGATAAAGGCCGGGTGCGAGTTCAGGTTCTGCACGCGGCTGCTGCGGAAGAAATAGCTGATCGGGTAGACGCCGTAAATCCAGGGCATATCTTTCGTATACGCGTCTTCCAAGTCCATGAACGCCTTCCAGCGCGCGTCACCGGGCGGAATCTGCGCGTCGGCCTGTTCCTGCTTGTCGAGATCGGCATTGCAGTAGCCGCCGGGGTTGTTCGACTCGCCACAGAGGAGCAGCGGCTCGTAGGCGTCCGTCGGGTCGGAGAAGTCCATACCCCACGCACCATAGATCAGATCGTAAGGCGAAGGCCGCTTGTAGTAGGCGTCCAGATAGGGGCCGATGTCGAGCGTGTCGAGCGTGATGTTGACGCCGATTTGCGACAAATCCTGCACCATCGCCTGCGTGAGGCGGAGCGCATCCGGTTGGTTATAGGTCAGCATGGTGGCCGAGAAGCCGTTCGGGTAGCCTGCCTTTGCCAGCAGCGCCTTCGCGCCGTCCGGGTCGTACTTGATGACTGGAATATCCGCGTTGTGACCGGGAACAACCGGAGGCACAATCCCGTTTTCTGGAGCAGCCAGACCGCCCGTGACCTGCACCAGATGGTCGCGGTCGATTGCCATGTTGAGCGCCTGCCGCACCTGCGGATCGCTATACGGCTTTTCAGTGACGTTCATGGTGATGTAATCCATCGCCGGGAAACCAATGCTCTTGATCAGTTGGCTCGCCAGATTCGGGTCGCTGGCGACGTGGGTGTAGTCCGCGCCCGTCACGCGATCCATCGACAGGTCAGCCTGACCGCTCTCGACACGCAGATAGCCCGTCGCAGCGTCCACACCGATGTCAAAGACGATTTTATCGAGCGGCACCTTATCGGCATCGTAGTAATTGGGGTTCTTGACGAAGGTCGCCTGCTGTCCCGCATCCCACGAATCGAGCATGAACGGCCCCGCGCCGAGCGGCTCATGAGCGAAGTCCGCGCCCGCTTTATCAACGCCTTCTTTGGCAATGATGCCGTCGAAGGGGAGCGCGAGGCGGATCAGGAAGGTGTATTCGGGACGGGTCAGGATGAATTTGACATCGCTGGCGTCGATGACCTGCACGCCGCTCAGGTCTTTGGTCGTGCCCGCGATTTCATCCTTCGCGCCCTGAATCATGTCGTAGATGAACGTGCCGGGCGACTGGGTGGCCGGGTCAAAGAAGCGGGTGAAGGTGTACTTCACGTCGTCCGCCGTGACCTGCCGGCCATTCGAGAACTTCGCGCCGTCACGGATGTGGAAGCTGTAGGTCAGGCCATCGCTGGAAACGTCCCACTTGTCGGCCAGCGCGCCGCTGATATTGCCGCTGGCGTCGTCCACAACCAGCCCGCGATAGACCAGCGGCTCGGCTGTCCACGCCATCAGATCATAGCCGATGGCTGGATCGAGCGTGGTGATGTCGTTCTCGGTGACGACGTGGAGGACGCCCGGTTCCTGCGCCTGAAGCGCGCCCGCCGTCAGGATGGCGATGCCGAGCAGAATAACGATGTAACGCAACCCCTTCATAGATTTCTCCCTCTTTCTAATCCTCAAACGAAGCCTGATGTCTGCCTGGTTTTCGTAGGGGCAGGTTTTAAACCTGCCCCTACATTCGTTCCATCCACGATGTTCTACAGCGGGCGGTGAATACGCCCATTGACCCGAAACCATTCAATTTTGCCGTCTGCGCCGCGCAGGAACTCGGCACGGCTGCCTTCGAGCGGCGGATCAAGGATGACGATGTGATCGGGTGCGGTAAAGGTCGCGCGCATCGGCGCTGTAAACGGATCGGCAGGTGGTGGCGTGGCGCGCGTCGGGAAGCCGCCGAGCGCTTCGAGCGACAGCCAAAGCTGCTGATCCTTGACTGCAAGCGTGGCGCGGTCGAGGATGGCTTCGTACTTTCCGGCGTAGGCCGCCAGTTCGTCATCGGAGAGCGTGAGCGGCGTTGGTTCAGGCGCTTTCGCGCCGAGGAAATGCTCCAGCGCCCAGTCGGTGGCTTTCTCGTTGAGGATGCTGCCGCTGTCACCGTTGGTCAGGCTGATCAGGGCGAAAGCGCGCGCCGGAACCATTTCGAGTGAGGCGCGAAAGCCATTGGTCGAGCCGCCATGCCCGACGGTCGTCGTGCCGTTCACGTCGCGCAGGTAAAAGGTCACGCCGACCGCATCGGCCCAGTTGCCTGCCGGAAAGAGCGCGGAACGCATGGTGTCAACCGTCTGCTGCTGAAGCAGCCGCTCGCCAGAGTCGGTCAGCCCGCCGCTCAGGTGAAAGCGGGCGTAGCGCAGCATGTCGTTGGCCGTCGAAGCAATCGCGCCTGCGGGATTCGAGCAGCGCGCAATCGGCCAGGGGCGCGCGACGGTGGGCGCTGCGCCGCTGTAATGCCCAACGCTGAAGCGATAGGTCATGACTTCAGCCGGAAAGAACGAGGTCTGTGTCATGCCGAGCGGATCAAAGATCAGTTCCTTGATCGCGTCCTCATAGGTTTTGCCCATGACGACTTCGATCACGCGGCCAGCCAGATTGAAGCCCGCGTTGTTGTACGACCAGAGCGTGCCCAGCGGCGTGAGCTGGGGCAGCGTGTCCATCTGGGCGACGTAGCGAGCGAGCGCGTCGTCGCCATTGCCGAAATCGTCAAAATAATCGCCTGACCAGCCGCTCGTATGCGTGAACAGGTGGCGCAGCGTGACCTGCGCGGTTAAATCTGCGCTCGACAGGCGCAAATCGGGGAGATAGGTGCGGATCGGCGCGTCCAGGTCGAGCTTACCCTGCTCGACCAGCCGCATCGCCGCCGTTCCCGCGAACGTTTTGCTAATCGAACCGATTTGAAAGAGGGTATCGGCATCGACCAGCAGCGGGTTATCGACGCTGGTGACGCCGAATCCCTGCGTGTAGGTTTCGCCTTCGTAGATGATGCCGAGCGCTGCGCCGGGAATGCGCAGACGCTGACGCTCTGCTTCGACGAACCCGGCGAGTGCCTCAAATGGTGGTCGCGTCACGATGCTGTCCTCGAATGGACTTTATCGACAGTGGAATTGGACAGCGATTATATCGCGCACTTCTGGCAAATGAAATAAATCCATTAGTGAGATTGGTATAGGAAAAAACACAGGAAAGTTATAATTCGCTCAAGCATTGCTGACGAGAAACCCATGCCTGCTTTCCCGCCGCCCCAGCCCAATGATCGACATTGGTACGTACCGCCTGCGCCTCTACAGCCTCGGCGAAGGTCACTCGTCGTCATGGGCGCGCACAGTGGCGACAATCTGCTCACCCGGTACCCGGTGCAAGACGGGACGCCAAATTCACGGCGGTTTAGTTCTGTAATGAGCATAGAAAGATCGAAACCATGAGCAGTCAATTGGAAGCGATGGGCATTCAACATCTCCACGCGCGCACCAATCCGGGATTTGAGTTGAAAGCCGGGGCGAGTCTCCTCGCGCTCGCTTTCACCAACCTCATTGCTGACTAGCAATCAGGGTCAAAATCTTCCAATCTCATCAGGTCGTCGGCGAAATTTTCCGTTTATGCTGAAACATTATCGGTTCGCGCTTATTTCAGGGTAGCGTCAGGCAGTTCGAAAAATTGGTCATTGCCTGAATTGATCTTCCTCAAGTAATCGCAGAAAAGCTTCGGCGGCTGGGCTAACCGGCTTTCCCTTCAACCTGACCTGAGTCAACGTGCGGTTAAAGTCGATCCCCTGGACTTCCAGCAGCGCCAGTGTGCCAGCGCTCACTTCCAGGGTGATGGTCGCATCCGACACAATCGAAACTCCCAGCCCAGCGCTGACAGCCTGCTTTACAGCCTGATTGCTGCTGAGTTCAATCGCAACGTTCAGCGTCAGCCCCTGACGCTGAAATACGTCATCGACAACCTCGCGTGTACCAGAGCCAACCTCGCGCTGAACATACGGTTCAGCGCCGATTTGGTCAAGCGTTATAGGCTGTTTGGCGAGCAGTGGATGTTTGGGGGGCACAATAATCACGAGGCGATCTGTACGCCAGGGTACGATCAGGAATTCCTTGTCTTTGACTGGCCCCTCCACGAATGCCAGATCCAAAGGCTGGGTATGCAGCTTTTCCAGCACCGTCTGCGTGTTCGCAATTTCCAGTGACAGGCGCACGCCCGGATACTGCTGATGAAAGCGGCTGAGCAGCGGAGGCAGCAGATACGTGCCCGTCGTTTGGCTCGCGCCCACCGCCAGATGGCCGCGTTCCAATCCCTGAAACTGTTCCAACGCTGTTTCAGCCGCCTGTTCGACCGCGAACAAGCGCTGCGCATATTGATAGAGGAGCGCTCCCGCTTCGGTGAGCGCGAGCGCGCGATGCGACCGATCCAGCAAAGGTAAGCCAACCTGCTCTTCCAACTCCTGCACGGCGCGCGATACCGCTGGTTGACTGATGTACAAGGCTTTCGCCGCCTGACTGAAGTTATTGTTTTCGGCAACGGCTGCGAAGATTCTGAGCAGATGAAGATTGAGCGCCATGATAACGTCACATTATAGAAGCTATAGAGAATATGTATTGGAATTATAGCTCACGCGGGCGTAGCATAGAGGGGTTGTTTGATCTTCGGTTCACAAACGGTAGCATACTTCGTGTACGGCAAGCGCATCAGGCTTTAACGGCCACCACCTACGGGCGTTGAGCGTCTGGCAGTTCTTTCAACCGCACACCTAGCGCAAGTGTTGTACAGCAACAATCCACCGCCTTACGAGCAGCAACGTCGCTCAAGGCGGGCTTTGCTGTGCCTGAAGCCCGGTAGAAAAGGTTCCCTAAATGACTCAGCAGACACAGGCGCTCGATCAGCGCGGCCTTAGCACTCAGGAAGCAGATCAGCGCTTGCAGCAGTTCGGGCCGAATATCATCCCGGAGCAGCACCCGCATCCCCTGCGAAGTTTTCTCGCCAAGTTCTGGGGGCTGATCCCTTTTATGCTGGAGCTAACCATCGTCATCCAGCTTGGGCTGGGCAAAATCTCCAGCGCAGTCATTATTTTCCTGCTGCTCGTTGTCAATGGACTGCTCAGTTACTTTCAGGAAAACCGCGCCAAGAACGCGCTCGCGCTGCTCAGGAAAAGTCTATCCGTTCAGGTGCGTGTCCTGCGGGATAGCCAATGGGGTATCGTCGCCGCAGACGCGATTGTGCCGGGCGACGTGGTTCACCTGCGGGTGGGCGACATTATTCCTGCCGATATGCGGCTTTTCGAGGGCGAAATCAATGTCGATCAGTCAGCTTTGACGGGGGAGTCTGTGCCGGTCGATCTGGCTGCCGCAGGAGACGCCTATGCGGGCAGCGTTGTCCGGCGCGGCGAAGCCAGCGGGATCGTGGTGAACACAGGGCAGCGGAGCAAATTCGGCAAAACCGCAGAGCTTGTGCATAACGCCAAGACCGTCAGCCACTTGCAGCAGCTTATTCAGAGCATCATCCGTTATCTGGTACTGATGGGCGTCGGATTGAGCGCCATCACGGTCATTTATGCCTGGCTCAACCATGTGCAACTGGTCACCTTAACGCCGTTCGTGCTCATCCTCCTGATCGGTTCGATCCCGGTTGCGCTTCCGGCAACCTTCACCCTGGCATCGGCGCTCGGCTCGCAGGAACTGGCGGCGCGTGGCGTTTTGGTGACCCGGCTGTCCGCAATTCTGGAAGCCGCCGCAATGGATGTCCTGTGCAGCGACAAAACCGGGACGATCACCCGTAATCAACTGGCGGTTGCTGCCTGCCAGCCCTATGCTCCTTTCACCGAAGAGCAGCTTCTGGAATATGCGGCGCTGGCCTCGGATGCTTCGACGCAAGACCCGATTGACCTTGCCATTCTGGAAGCGGCGCAAACGCATCATCTACAGGTGGATTTTACGCAGCGCACCCGCTACACGCCGTTTGATCCTTCCACCAAGCGCACAGAGGCGCTCGTCCAGCGCGATCATCAGACGATCCGGGTGGTCAAGGGCTTTCCTGCGACCATCGTCTCGTTCGCGGCAGACGCGCCGGACATTAGCGCCGATACTCATAAAATGGCCGAACACGGCTGCCGGGTTCTGGCCGTCGCGGTTGGAAATGGCGGTTCGCTCCATTTAGTCGGTCTGCTCGGTCTCCAAGACCCACCGCGTGAGGACTCGGCGGCGATCATCGCGCGATTGCGCGACTTGGGGCTGCGCGTGCTGATGATCACTGGCGACAGCCGCGCGACCGCTCAGGCGGTCGCGCAGCAGGTTGGGATCACTGGAGCGGTAGCAACCTCGTCGGACATTCAGGCGCACCTGAACATCGACCGCTCCGATTATGAGGTTTTCTCAGGCGTGTTCCCGGAGGACAAGTTCAAGCTGGTGCGTCAGCTCCAGCAAACCGGGCACGTCGTCGGTATGACGGGCGATGGTGTGAACGATGCGCCCGCGCTCAAACAGGCCGAAGTCGGGGTCGCCGTCTCCAACGCGACCGATGTCGCTAAAGCGGCGGCCAGTTTGGTCTTGACGACTCCCGGCTTAGGCGGAATGGTGGACGCGGTCGAGGTGGGACGGCGCATCTATCAGCGGATGCTGACCTATACCCTCAACCGAATTTTCAAGTCCTTTCAGATCGGTTTGTTCCTGACCGTCGCCTTGCTCGTGACGGGACTGCTGGTGACAGCACCGCATCTGGTCGTCCTGCTGCTCTTCGCCAACGACTTTGTAACGATGTCACTCGCGACCGATAACGTCACCTATTCACGCAGCCCGGATCATTGGGACGTTCGTTCGTTAGCGATAACGGCGTTCGTGCTGGCGCTCGCCTGGCTGGTCTTTATGTTTGGCGTGCTGTATGTCGGCCTGGAGGTCGTGAAGCTCAATCTGCTCCAACTGCAAACGCTCGTTTTCCTGCTGCTGGTGTTCACCGGGCAGGCGAACGTTTATCTGGTGCGGGAACGGAGTTATTTCTGGCGCTCGCGTCCAAGCCGCTGGCTCTTCATCAGCACCCTTGTCGATCTGATTGTCGTCTGCGCTTTCGCTCTATTCGGCATTTTGATGGAGCCGATTGCGCCGCTGCTGATCCTTATGTTGTTCCTCGTGACCCTCGTCTACACCATGTTGGTCGATGGGTTGAAGGTCGCCGTTTTCAAGCATTTGCTCTGAAAGGCTCGGCGGGTATCATACTTTCTGCCGCCGCCTGTATTTTGTAGGCTATCCGCTTGACGAACGACACTGTGAACGAGATTTCCAGTGTCGCTCGCCTTCAGGAGCCGTTGGCTTATGCGCCGCTTATGCGCCGCTTATGGGCTGACCGTATCTTCGGCAGGTTGTTCGACGAAGAACACCGGGTTTTCCAGCGTCAGCCGCACCGGGCATTTGGCGGCAATCTGCATCAGGCGCGCTTTTTGCTCGTCGGTGAGCGCCCCCTCGAACTGAATCCGCTCGCGAAATTCGTGGATGTAAGGCGCATCCCCTGTGTAGGCCGGGTAATCCTCGCGCTTGATCCGCTCCATCGCTACGTCAACCGAGATCGCTTTCAGCGGCCAGTTTTTGCGTTGGGCGTAAGCGCGCGTCGTCACGGCGATGCACGCGCCCAACGTGCTGATCATCAGTTCCAGCGGCGTCGGGCCTTCGTCGTCGCCGCCGTCGGAAACCACTTCGTCGGCGATCAGCGTATGGTTGCGAATCTGAATTTCGGTGCGATATTTTTGCTCACAGCGAACGTGAATAGACATCAGCTAGTCCTTATCTCGATACGAACGTATTCAAAACCAAACTAATCGCCAACCGCAGGCACTTGCTCCAACGGTCGCGGCGCTGCCGTTGACTTTTTCGGATAAGCGACCGTTTCCTCGTAAACCGGGAAATAGCGTGCGATCAGGCTGTAAACCAGCACGATCCCTGCAACCACGCCGACCAGCAGCGCGACTTCCATCCAGTGTGGGGAATAGGTCTGTCCGTTGACTGGAGCCATCGCAAACCAGGTCACGTCGAAGCGGTTGAGGATTACGCCAGCAATTATCAGCAGCGCGCCGATCAGCGAGAAGCGGCGGCTCGCGCGTACACGCCTGAAGGCAAAGAGCGCAATCGGGATCAGCGCGCCGCCGACGATTTCCGTCCAGAACAGCACGCTGTACCAGCCGCTCGTGAACAGTAAATCCCATTCCCCCGCAATCACCAGCTCCCCGAATTTCAGCACCAGATAGAACGCCAGAATCCAGGGCAGGAACCAGCCCAGCTTGGCAATCGTCTTGACCTTGAGGCTGCGCCCGAACAGCCGATAGCTGACGTTCGCTCCGGCGATCACCAGCGAAATTCCGGCGGCCAGCGAGCTGATCAGGAAAAAGACCGGCAGCAGCATCGACCACCAGAGCGGATGCACGCGCGGCGACAGGATGACGAACATCG
>DASZXN010000603.1:0-2178 GCA_035545875.1 Phototrophicaceae bacterium | reverse complement strand
CGCTGCCGCCGCTGGCGCGCAGCAGACCCGCCAGAATCCGCATCAGGGTGGTTTTGCCCGCGCCGTTTGGCCCAACCAGCCCGAACATCCCTGTTCCAATCGTCAAATCGACGCCGTTGAGGGCCTTGACCTTGCCCTTGTAAGTTTTCGTCAGTCCCTTGATTTCGATCATGGGTTTCGTCCTCAAATTCAGATTCGGATTTTCGTAGGAACGCGATTTATCGCGTCCGTGTATGCACCAAAAATGTGCTTAACTTGCTTCGCGCAGGCGCGACCAGCCCCAGACGAATGTCCAGACCGCCGCGCCGATCAGCACGAACCCGATCAGCGTGCTCGTCATTCGGTTGACGATTTCCGCGTTCGTCTCTGCGCCCGGCTTGAGCAGAAGGCCCAGCGCATAGATCGGCTCGATCAGCGCGCCTGCCCCGGCAAACGATACGACGGTCGTGAAGGCCAGCGTCAGCACGAACGGGATCACCAGCAGCCCGACCAGCACCGCCGAGCGGCGGCTGCCGACAAAGGAAGCACATAGCACACTCAGCAGCGCCGCGATCAGCGTTTGTGGCACGAGCAGGGCAATCCAGAGTATGAGGAACACGCGCAGGTCATACGCGCCGAAGATCAGCCGCAGGGCAAGCGCGGAAATCACGCCGATCACGCCGATGCCGAGCAGCAGGCTTGTCCAGACGCTTGCCAGCTTGCCGCCGAGATAGAGCGTCCGGCTGATCGGCAGTGTGTCGAGCAGTTCGCGCACCTTGAACTGGCTGTCCAGCGGAATCACCTCGCCGAGCAGCAGGGTCACGCCGACCATGTAGAACACCATCCCGGCGATCAGCACGTTGATCAGGGCGAGCGTGTTCATCGCCACGACCAGATCGATTCCCTGTGTCCAGGGCAGCGCGTTTGCGCCGCTGGCGCTGGCCTGCACCGCCTGATTCATCACGGGCGAGTCAAGGTTGGTCTGGCGTACCAGCAGCGCGAAGCCGAGAACGCCCGCCAGCAGCAAAAACCACAGGATCGGCAGGCTGCGCCTCCGCCAGGCCATCAGGATTTCGTAATGCACGATTGCCGTGAGCTTATTCATGTTCGCCTCGAAGCTGCTAGGAGAGAATACAACCGTAAGCCATCGTTCGGAATTGCAACCGCAGGTGCGACGTGATCGTGCCGTCGGCGTGAAGCGCGGATATTTCGATGGACGTTTGCATCTGCTGGGTATCCCCGGAGCTATACAGTTGTCGGTAGTTATCGGCCTTGACGATGTATTTCACCGGAGCGCCGCTGCTTTCATCCACAAACGAGCCGAGATTGTTTTGGAACAGGTAAAGTTCACCGTCGTTGAGGGCGGCGGCGATGGCGTCATTGCCAAACTGCCACGTGCCGACAATCTGCTCGCTCGCTCGATTGATCAAAAATACGGTGCTGGGAAATGACGGCTGGCTGTCGTCGGATTTGACGACCACAGCGGCGTTCGCGTCACTCGTGAGTAATGTCCCCGTGCCATCCCCCGGAATCGCGTAATCGAGGTCAGCGGGCAGGCTCGATTTACCCTGAGCAGCATTCTCGATACATGACTGGGGGATCTCAACGCTGTCAAATGGTGCTAACACCGGCAGGATGGCGAAATCCAGAAACAGCGCCCCACAGCCGAGGCCGAGGCCGAGCGCGATCAGCACGCCAAGCCGTTTGCGAGTGAATTTCAATCGGTTCATCCGTTTTTGACCTCCTGAAAGCCGAGCAGCGCTTCTTCGTCGCGCATCCGATAAATCACCAACCCCAGCGCGATCAGCCCGACGGTGATCAGGAACAGGCGGTTGACGACGTACTGGGCGGCGGTCACGTCGCGCGGCTGGACGTAAAAGATCAGGAACCATAGATTGGGAAAGACGGGCAGAATCACCTCGTTGCCGACGGCCATCGCCACACACAGCGCAATCGCCGTCAGGATGCCGAAACTGGCGCGGCGGGCATAGGCGGTCGCCATTAAGCACAGCCCGACGATGCAGACGGTCGGCGACAGCCAGTGAACGACCGTCTCGATCAGCGTGACGCTGGGCGTGAGCAGCGCCGTCAGGATCGAGAGAAGCAGCGCCAGCCCGCCTTGCAGCGCGATCAGCACCGCCAGCCGCTCGTAGATCAGGTAGGCGGGCGGACGCGGCGCGGCGAGCAGCAGTTCGAGCG
>DASZXN010000602.1:0-3849 GCA_035545875.1 Phototrophicaceae bacterium | reverse complement strand
CGGATGGCGGCACGGATTTTGTCACCGCCCTGATCGAAACCGTCGGCGCGCAGATAGAGCCAGGCCAAGCGCAGGTGATCACGGTGCGGGAGGTCGTGGAGCGTGCCGTTTTCGAGATGGTGCAGAAATTGCGCGTCATTCATGATCCTATCTCCTGAAATGAGCAAATAAAAAAACGCGCGCCCCGCAAGATGGGCGTGCGTTTTCAGATCGATATTTCTACAATAGAGGAAATCGAGATGGGTGTCAATACAAAGACAAAAACATCAACGCAAAGACGCAAAGGCGCAAAGAGTTTAAGAAAAAGGGCGTGGCAGCGCCGTGCCCCTACGAAACCAGCGTCTCGCGCTCACTATTAGGAGGCAAGCTGTGGCTATCTCTCATCGAATCATTCAGCAGGCGTTGGTGAGCAACGGCTACACGCTTGATCCTGAGCGGCTCGGCTGGCTGACTCCCAGCGATCCCGGCGAGCCGATGGAACGCCTGCGCGCGCAGTACGACGCGCAGGGCTATCTGTGGCTGAAAGGGCTGCTGGATCGCGCTTTCGTGCTGGATTTTCGGGCACGCTTCTTCGAGGCGTATCGCTCACTGGGGCTGCTGGCGGAAGGCTCGGCAGCGGTGGAGGGGCTGTATTCCGGCAATGCGATTGATTCGCAAGTCGGTACGCGCCTGCTCCTTGAGATCGTGCGCTGGGCATCGTATGAGGCGTTCTGCCTTGCGGAACCGATCTGGAGCTTTTACGAGGCGCTCTGGGGTGAACCTGTTTATCTGCACAAGCGCAAGATCATCCGCTATACGACTAACGCGCAGAAAGACTCAACGGGCGCGCATTACGACCTGACCTATCTGCGCGCAGGGACGGATCGGTTGGCAACCAGTTGGATTCCGATTGGCGACATCCCGGTCGAGATGGGCGGGCTGATCTACCTCGAAGGATCGGATCGCTGGGGACGGGCGCAGGAAGCCGAGTTCAGCCGCCTGAACGCGAATCTGTCGCCGGAGGAGCGGATCAGCGCTTACAACAAGAACATGTCGGAGACAGGCTGGCTAACCAAAGACCTGCCGTCGCTGGTGAAGCGGTTGGATACGCGCTGGCTGATCGCGGATTACGAGGTGGGCGATATGGTCGTCCACAGCCCGTACATGATTCACGCGGCGACGACCAACCTGAGCCAGACGATGCGGCTTTCAACCGACATCCGTTATCAACCTGTGCGCGAGAAGATCGATCCGCGCTGGATGAGCGACTGGCAGATCGACGACAGGCTGTAAACCCCGGTCAGCCGCTTACCGGGTTGGTCGGCAGGTAAATCACCTGACCAGAATAGATCGTGTCCGCGTCAGGGAGGCAGTTGGCCTGAACGATGGCCTGCACGCTCGTCCCGGTCGCCTGCGCCAGCGCCGCGAGCGAGTCGCCGTCGGCGATGGTGTACTGCACCCAGTTGGCGGGCGGCGTGCAGGTGCCGCTGGTCGGCGCGGCTGAAGTCGGGGATGTCCCGCCACCGCCGGACACAAGCGGCGTGATCGAGGCGAAGAGCGTCGGCGAGATCGAGGTCACGACCTGCGACGTGGGGCCGGGCTGCGGAGTCGGCGTGAGCGAGGTCGTCGCGGTCAGATTGCAGGCCAGCGAGAATAACCCGCCCGCCAGAACGATCAGAAATGCGCGCACATGAAGACGCTGAGGCATAAGCTATATCTTTCAAGTCGAATACCCCACAGATTGTAACGCCAATTGGCACAAAATAGGGACTCAAAGGCTGCTGACGACGATTAGCTGGCAGAAGCGTCCGGCAGTCGCTATGATCCGGCGCACGTGAACACAGGCGCGAGGGATAGGCAAATGGATCATCATTACGAGGCGTGGAGCACCAACGCGCCGCGCGGTCTGCTGCTGACGGGCATCGGCCTGACGATTTTCGGGCAGGCGGTGGCGCTGAAAGCCCAGCGCCGACCGGGTTGGCAGTGGGCGTTGATCGGGCTGGTGGGAGTGGTCGTGTTCAATTCCGGGCTGGCGCTGTTCGGCGAGTCGATTAAGCATCGCGCGCTGTACGAGAGCAAGCTAGGGTTATAGACAAAGGTTAAAAGCGAAAGAGTCAACGCAAAGGCGCAAAGACGCAAAGGCGCAAAAGTAAGGAAATATTGGTGCGATAGATCGGCATCGGCGCTAAACTTCTCGCACACACAAGGAGAAGACCGCCATGCAGGAAATTCGCCAGCCCGGTGCTGCTTACAGCTATGCCTTCAGCCGCTACGTCGATCCGGTCGCGCACGTTCAGCCGGGCGAGATGGTCGCCATCTACACCGAGGACGCCTATACAGGCCGAATCACCAAAGAAACCGACGTTCCCTCAATCGTCAAAGCGCCGTATCCGAATCCACAAACGGGGCCGATCTACGTCGAAGGCGCAGAACCGGGCGATACGCTCGCCGTCCACATCATCGACATTGAGCCGACGCGTGACTGGGCGGTCAGCGCGCTGACGCCGTTCTTCGGCGGCCTGACCTCGACCAAATTTACACGCACATTGCAGCCGCCGCTGCCCGAACTGGTCTGGATTTACAAGCTCAACGATGGGATGCTGAGTCGCAACGCGCGCCTGACTTTCCCCTGGCGGCCATTCCTCGGCACGATTGCCACCGCGCCCGACCTGGAAGCGATTTCGACACTCGCGCCGTTCGATCAAGGCGGCAACATGGACGTGCCCGATACCAGGCCGGGCAACATTGTCTATTTGCCGGTGCGCGTGCCCGGCGCGTACTTCTTCACGGGTGACTGCCACGCTGGACAGGGCGACGGCGAATTGTGCGGAACGGCGCTGGAAATCACGGCGAAAGTGACGCTGCGCTTCGAGTTGATCAAGCACAAGCCGCTGCTGTGGCCGCGCATCGAAAGCCCGACGGAATATATGACCGTTGGCAGCGCCCGCCCGATGGAGGACGCCGCGCGGATCGCCTACGCCGAACTAATCGAGTGGCTGGTCGAGATGGGCTGGGATCGGATGGAAGCGTATCAGGCGCTGACGCAGATCGGCAGCCTGTATGTCGGCAACATGGTCGATACCACCTATTCACTGGTGGCGAAAATTCCGAAGGAATATGCGCATCGGTGAGGGGAAACCTAGCTGAATCATTAGAATTGTGATCCAATCCGCGAAAACGGGTCTATAATGAAGTTAGTAACGTAAGGAAAGTAGAAAGGGAAGCAGCCCCTGTATGGTTGTGCTCGACGAAGAACAATCGTATAGATTTCCTTCCCAATCCCTCGGCTGGCAAGTCTGAAGCGAGGGACTTGAAACCTCCAAGATGAGGTTTTGCCGTATCGTCCAATGAGAGAGCCAAACTGCGCTGACAGCCACATTCGTCAGCGCGTTTTATTTCAGACGGTTCATGTCACCAGACTCATCATTTTTGCGTATTGTGTTTATGCGCGTTTTACGTTTGTGGCGTAGCCTAAGATGAGATAGCAAAAGGGCTTGTTTGATGGGATACGAGATCGTACCCACGCAGGAACATGAATACACAGTTGTGGAAGTGCCGGAGCAGAAGCCCAGATACACGGGCGCGCCGCTCCATCCACTCGCCGCACTTGTGGTGATCGTCCTCGATCTGCTCTGGACGCCGGAAGAAGCGGGCGCGGCGATCAGCATCATCGGGCTGACGGCTGAACCGTTTCTGATCCTGTCGGTGGCGGCGGTGGCGTTCGCGGCGGTGCTGGCGATTCAGCGCTTCATCGCGCGCGACTCGTGGGGGATTTCGCTTGCCAAAGCGCTGGCGATGGCGGTCGTTGCGGGCGTGCCGTTCTCGGTGATGGGGACGCCCGTCGGCGGGGTGCTGCTGGCGTGGGCGGGC
>DASZXN010000601.1:0-13519 GCA_035545875.1 Phototrophicaceae bacterium | reverse complement strand
GTGAATGTGACCGTGCCGTATTCATCCGTCACCTGATAGCCGCGCAGCCACTTTTGCCCAACCGTATTGTTGTTCGCTTCGTCGGAATACAGTCCCGTCGCGTTGCAATGCCAGATGTCCACGTGCGCGCCGACCAGCGGTGAGCAGGTCGAGCCATCGACCTTATAGACCTTCATCGTCAGTTGCAGCGGCACACCGGGCTGCACCGAATTGTCGGTCGGGTCGATACGAATGTCTGAGCGGTTGAGCATTTCGTCCACGAAGTAGGGGCCTTCCGTTTCCTGCGGGCTGGCGACACAGTTGAGCAAGACATCCGTCGCTTCGGGCGTCCCTTCGGGAGTCGCGGCCTGCGCTGCCGCTTCCAATGCGCCCAGCTTAGTCACAAAGCCAGCGCCGACCACCGCGACTGCGCCCGCGCTGCCGAGCAGGGTCAGCACCTCTCTACGGGTGAGCAGTCGGCCTACGGGCTTATCGTCATTATCCATGAGCTTTCCTTTCCCTTCACTTGGTTTTGTTGAAGCGGTTGTGCTTCGTAACCTTTGATGCTGACCACTTTAACGGCCACGCATTCAGTTCATGGTTGGGATTTGTAATCAGAGTGTAAACTGATCCCGATGGTCGGCGGCCTGTTTGAGTAGAATCACGGATGTAATGTTTTTGTCGCTGCTGTAGACTCATCGGTATAATCAGCACATCAGGAAGACGAGCGCGAGGGATTTCATCATGGGTATGTTAGACGACATCATGAGCCGTCGTAAGGAAGAAGAGCGCGTCAAGCAAGCGGGGCGGCTGCCCCCCGGCCAGTCGTTGACGCAGAAATTCCCCGTGCTTCACTATGGGCCAACCCCCGGCTTCAATGAAGCGACCTGGGATTTGCACGTCTTTGGCGAAGTCCAGCAGGAAAAGCGCTGGAACTGGAAAGAGTTTCAGCAGTTGCCGACCGTCAAGATCACGGTCGATATTCACTGCGTCACGCGCTGGAGCAAGTTCGACACCGAATGGGAAGGCGTGCGCTTCCGCGACTTCATCGACCTGTTCGGGCTGAAGGATCAGGCCAAGTTCGTGATCGCCCACTGCGAGTACGGCTACACCACCAACACGCCGCTCGACATCATGCTGGACGACGACGTGCTGCTGGCCTACAAGTTCAACGGCCAGTTCCTCGAAGCCGATCACGGCTACCCGCTGCGCACGCTCGTGCCCAAACGCTATTTCTGGAAGAGCGCCAAGTGGCTGCGCGGCATCGAGTTCAGCCCGATTGACAAGCCGGGCTTCTGGGAAAACGCGGGCTACAACAACAACGGCGATCCGTTCAAAGAGGAACGCTACTCCCGTCGCGGCTTCTTTTGATTGATGCGACCTTCAATCGATGATCTCTGTAGGGGCGGGTTTGAAACCCGCCCTTTTGCTTTTGAATTCCCTCACTGCGTCAGCAAATACGCGACCAAATCCTGTAACTCTGGCAGGCTGATCGGGATGAAACGCCCCGACGCGAACGGCGCGAAGGCGGGCATCAGCCCCGACGCATAGGTCGGCACCACGTAGCGATCAGGATCGACGATGCTCTCCGCGAGATACTCCGCGACCGTCTCGTTGCGATTGGGCGGCGCGGTCAGGCGTTCCGTTTCCACCCGCGCGACCAAATCATTCAGCGGCGGCGCGATGCTGGCGTACTCGTGGCATTGAATACACGGCAGATAGGGACTGCTCGCGCCCGCGAACAGGTCTGCGCCGCGCGCCGGATTGCCGTGCGGAATGTCGGTCAGGCGCATGAACGTCAGCAGCACAATCCCCACCGTTGAGATCACCAGCGCCAGCCGAAACACAAATTTGGTCACGAGAGCTTATTTCGACTCCTGCTATAATCTCGCTCTATGATACGAAAACTTTTCCTGCTGCTGATCATTGTGCTGACCTTTGCCTCAGTTCACGCCGCGCCGGGGTCGCCGCAGGCGCTGCTCGAAGGCCCGCTGCTCGCCGCCGATGTCGCCGCGCAGGATCGCATCCTGATTTACGACATTGGCACAGGCACGCAGCGCGAACTGACCTTCGGCACGGGCTGGCAGCACATCTGGGGCTTCTCGCCCGATGGCTGCCAGATCGTCTTTACCAGCAGCGAAGGCAGCGCACCCGCCAGCCTCTACACCGCCAAAATTGACGGCAGCGATGTGAGACAACTGGTCGCCGCGACGCCCGCCGCTGGCAACTCCGGCGCATCCGGCGTCTGGGAGCCACAATGGGGTGCAGATCGCATCGCCTACACCCAGATCAACGCCGATGGCACGCACCGCATCGCCTGGATCAACCCGACCACCAATGAAACGGGCATGTACAGCGTCACCGGAAACGAAGTGACCGCGCGCTGGTCGCCGGATGGCAAATGGCTGGTCTACATGTCCTACGAGAGCCGTATCGCCGGAGCCGACACCTTCTCGACGGCTGCGCCGACGCAGCCCGGTCAATCGACCACGACCTTGACCGAAGCGGATTTGTGGATCGTCAGTTCGGACGGCTCGACCAAGTATCGCCTGACCAATTTTCCGGTCGGTACGGTCAGCCAGCCGCGTTGGTCGCCTGATAGCGAACTGATCGGCTTCGTCTACTCGCCGTCCGCCAACAACGATCAGTTCTGGATGATCGGCAATTCGCCCAGCGCCATCCCGACGCAGTTGAGCTATCAGTACGTCCTCGCGCTTGATCTGACCTGGCTGCCGGACAGCACCGCCATGCTCGCTTCGGCTCGAAATCTCCAGAACGTGACCGAGAACCGCCTCTGGAAGCTGCCGCTGACCGGGAATATCGATCAGAAGGCGACCCAGTACCTCAACGATCCATCGCTCGATGATGACGATTATCCGCGCTTCAGCGCCGACGGTCACTGGCTGGCTGTGCGCAGCGAGTACGCGCTGGCGTTGGTCAACACCTCGGATGGCTCATGGTCGTGGCTCGATCAAACTGATCTCGCCGATACGCCACCCGTCTGGAGTCCCGCCACCTTCAAGGGCGAGGCCGCCTGTTCATCATGACCCAAAGCGCCAAAGGGAGTTACTATGGCTGACGGACGCAATCGCAAAGACATCCATCCGGGGCTGAAAGTCTCGATTGTCCTCAAGCAGGATCAGCGCACCGGTAAGCTGACCAGCGGCGTCGTCAAAGACATCCTAACCAAATTGGCCTTCCATCCACACGGGATCAAGGTGCGGCTGGCTGATGGGCAAATCGGGCGCGTCCAGCAGATCGATGAGTGAGTTGGTTTGGTTTGGAAAGGCGCGATAATGACTGAAGTACAGAACCTGGGCGTACAGCTTTTACGTGCATACCCCACCCGCACGAGTTGGCTGCGCCGTGTCTACAAAGCGCCGCTCTACCTCTGGCGTATGGGTTTCGGCTTCCTGATTGGCCGCTACATCATGGTGATCACGACCACCGGGCGCAAGAGCGGTGAGCCGCGTCATACGATGGCGGAATGGCATCCCCTCGGCGGCAAACGCAAGTTCGTCCCGGTCAATTTCGGCGAGCGCGCCCAATGGTATCGCAACATCGCCGCCGACCCACACGTCACGATTCAGACTTCCGAAGGCACCGAGCACGTGATCGCGCGCCGCGTCACCGACGACGCCGAACTGCTGCGCGTCTATCACGCCATCAAAGCGCTCAATCCGATGATGGTGCAGTGGTATTTGGACGCGAACGGCATCCAGGATACTGAAACCGACGTGCTCGCCAAAAAAGACCGCGTCTATATGATCACCTTTGAACCCACCGACGAACCAACGCCGCCCCCACTGTCAGCCGATTTGCGCTGGGTCTGGGCGATCATCGGAGCGGCGCTCTTTTTGCTGGCCGCACGTCCGCGCAGGCGTTGATTTCCAGTGCTGCCTGCCGCTTACAGGTCTTTGCGCATCTCGTTGGTTTGCACGAAGCCGAGCGCGGTATAAATCGGGCGACCTTCTTTGCTGGCGTGCAGCAGCGCTACGCGAATCTTGTGCTCAACACAGTAGGCGAGAATCGTTTCGACCAGCGCGCGGGCGATCCCCTGTTTGCGGTAGTCGCGCTCGGTGTAGACGTTGAGGATGTAGCCGCGTGTTGTGTCCGGCGCGAGCGGGCTGGGAATCCACTCGTAGAGCCACAAGCCCGCTCCGGCGACGACTTGCTCATCGGCGACGGCTAACCAGCCGAGATACGTGCCGTTGTTGAAGCGCTCGTTCAGCCAGTCCGTGAACGGCGCTGCCATCGCCTGCGTGCGCGCCGCGTCGATGCCCATGTCAATGAACATGCCCACGCGCTGGTGGGTGACAATCGCCACGTCGTCTACCGTTGCCCGCCGAATTGTGTAATCCGCGCTCATAAACATCCCCTCGATGATGGCTCAATCGGGGCGATTGTATCTGCACACAGCCCGTATCAGGAGTACCGTTGAGGCCACGTCAAGCCCTTCGCCGTACCAATTCGGGTTGCGGCGAACCACCGCGCCGCTATAATCGCCAGTAGAGAACCTGTTCAGGAAATGGTGCTTATGGCTGAAGAATTACGCCCATCGCCACTGTATAAACCCGTCTCGCTGTTTGTGACCTGCATTGTCGATATGATTTATCCGCATACTGGCGTCTCGGTGGTCGAGATTCTCGAACATCTCGGCGTCGAAGTGCGCTTTCCCCTCAGCCAGACCTGCTGTGGGCAGATGGCCTTCAATTCCGGCTTCCAGAACGATGCGCGCGGCGTCGCCAAGCAGTTTTTGACCGCTTTCGCTGACGCGCAGGTGATCGTCTCGCCGTCAGGAAGCTGCGTCTCGATGGTGCGTCATTATTATCCTGAACTGTTCAAGGATGATCCCGAATGGCGGGATCGCGCCCAGTGGGCCGCCGACATCACCTGGGAATTTACCGAATATCTGGTCGATGGCCTCGGCATCACCGACATTGGCGCGAAGCTGCCGCCGACGAAAGTCGCTTTCCACAATGCCTGTCACGGCTATCGCCTGCTCCACCTCGATCATCAGGCGCGCGATCTGGCGCAGGCCGTCGATGGCGTGACCGTCACCGATCTGGCAGGGGCGGATCAATGCTGCGGTTTTGGTGGCTTATTTGCCGTCAAGCTGCCGGAGATCAGCGGAGCGATGCTGCGCGACAAGGTGAATAATATCGAGCAGGCCGACGCCGACGTGATTGTCACGGGCGATGCAAGCTGCCTGACGCAAATGAATGGCGGCCTCAGCCGCGCCGACAGCGATCAGCGCGTCGTCCACATTGCCGATTTTCTGGCGCGCGGGCTGCGTCAGGCCGAAACGCAGGACGCAGGCGAGTAACGCACAAATCGCAGAGCTTAACGCCGGATCGGTTCGAAAAAGTTCCAAATCACCTGACTGGCGTCGATTTCGCGGCTGGTTCGGCTAAAGATCACCCTCGGCAGCACGAGCGGACTCCCCGGCCAGGTATGCCCACCGCCGATCACGGTATACAGTTCAACCGGGGCAGCGCCACTCGCATAGACCGTCGTTTCGATCTGCGTGCCATCGCGCGGGTCGTGATCGGGAAGCAGAGTCACGCTTGGCTCACCCGTGCAGTGATTGACCTGTGCCCAGAAGCGCGCCGTTTCCCGTGCCGATAAATAGGTCGTGCCGTGTCGCTTCAGCCAGCGCAGCCACAGCCGTCGCGCCTCGCCGCCGTGGTAGGGAGCGACCGGATCGCGCGTGCCCATAATGATCAGCGCTGCGACGGGGTTTTCCGGTGTGCAAGCTTCCGACATATGCTTGAACATCGGCGCTGCGACGGGTGCAATCGCGGCGATTTGGTCGGATAGCTCACAGGCCAGCCGATAGGCCATATGACCGCCATTGGAAAGTCCGGTCACGTAAATCCGCTGCACATCGAGCGGGTAGCGCGCCGACAGGTGGTCGATCAAGGCGCGGATAAAGCCTACGTCGTCTGCGTTGGAGAGCTTATCGCCGATCAACCGTCCATCGTTCCAGATTTCATCGACGGCGTTGGGATAGACCAGTATGAATCCCGCCTGATCCGCGAGCGCAGTGAAGCTGTTTCCGCTTATCTGGAACATGATCTCGGCGGCGATGCCGCGACCGTGCAGCACCATCACGAGTGGACTCGCGGGCTTCAGGTTCGGCGGCGCGTACAGCAGGTAGGAGCGCTCCAAGCCAGTATAGATCAGCGTTTCCCGGATCAATGTTTCCGGGAGTTTGCTCATCGCTGAATGCGGGATCGGCGTAGTTCTTCTTCGGCTCTGGCGAGCAGCTTGTCGAGCATGTCGAAGATTTCCATCGCATCGCCTTGAATCAGGCGCACGCGCCCGCGATAGGCTTCGCGCAGGCCGTCGATCACGTACCAGGGATCGTCATCCGGCCACGTCACCTGATGGTTGATGACCACCCCGCCCAACGCCAGCGGCAGGTAGATGTAGATCAAATCCGGCTCGATCTGCCCGGCCAGCCAACGCATGACTTTATCGGCGTAGGCAATCCGCTCGGCGCGATCACCGAGGTTGACCTTGACCCGCGAGCGAATCAGGCTGAAGGCCGCCAGAACCCCGTCGTACATAATCGCCTCGAACAGATAGCGGCTCACCAGTTCGCCCGGCTCCCAATGAGCGGCAGCCTCGTCATGCGCAATCACCTGACAGAGCGCCTGAAACCAGCGCTCGTCCTCGATCTTATAATTCGGGTCGAAGCGCGTCCGATCATCGACCGTATAAGTCAGCATTTTGGCAATCGCGTGAATTTCGCCGGGGTGCAGCGGCAGGCCGCGCGCGGCGTAGGTCTCATCAATGGCGTGCAGCAGCGGCTCATAAATCGAGATGCGCGAAAATGACAGGGCCAGCAGACGCGCTTCGTCGAGGCTGGCAAGGATGTTGCGTTTCTCCTCGCGCATCCGCTCCTGCGTCCAGAGCGCCTCGTAGGTCGGCTTGAGCGTCTGCTGCACGGCAGGCATCCGCTTCGGATTGATGTCGAAAACTACCGTGACGTTTTCGGGCGAGGCCGCGACGGGATGATCGACCCATTCGACATCGCGCAGCACTTGCAGCTTGAAGGGCGATACCGAGAGCGCCGAGGGCGGCGCGCCGCGTGTCGGCGGGCGCACGGTTTTTCCCGGACGGCTGCGGTAGCGAATGGCGACCTGAATGGGCACGTCGGTGGCGGGCTGCGAAGGCAGCAGCGCGACCAGCGGCATCCTCAGCACGCCGACTTCGCCGGGACTCAACGTCAGCGAGACCATCTTCTTGGGCGTCGAGAGCATCAGCGGCGTGCCGTCCGGCGATTTGCTCGGCAGATGCAGCGCGACTTTAATGTCCATGACCTGATCGACCATGCTCTGCAAGATCACGATCACCTCAATCGGCTGGTTGAGGTAAGCGCTGCGCGGGAAAATGCCCACCGCCGCTTGCAGTGCATCGTCGAACGAGACGCGCAGTCCTCCGACAATCGCGCCAAGAACATCCGGGTAGAGCGGGTCAAACTGAAGATTTTTGTCCATTGTCATTTGCCAAGATGATACAGGCCGTAACGCTGTCCGGTACGGGCCAGAACGTCCTTGATCATGGCGACGAGCGGGCGATCTCCCTCGCTCAGTTCGCTCAGGCGGGCGTCCAGCGCCGCGCTGACCGCGCGCAGCAGCTCGGTCGGATTCTCTTCTTTGATGATGACCTGCTCGTTGATCAGCAGTCCGCCGATCACCAACGGCAGATAGACTCGGCTGAAATCCAGCCCCGATTTGTGCTTCAGCAGCGCGATCAACTGCTCGCGATAGGTGGCGCGTTCTTCAGCGCTGCCCATGTCTTCTCCGGTCGTTTCGACGACCAGATCGAAGCCGAAATCGACCGCATCGCGCAGCAGATCGTCGTACAGATAGCGTGGGATCACCTGCGCCGGATGCAGGGCAGCACGCTCGTCCCGTTCCAGCGTACCGATGAAGCCGCTGAACCAGTGTGGCAGAGGTGGCGGCGTCTCGAAGCTGAACGGATCGCGTGCGATCAGCGCTTCCACGTCGAAGCCGCGCGCCGCGATATTGCCATGTGCATTGTAACGCGGAGTCGCATATTCGAGCACCAGCGTCATCAGCTTGGCAATGGCATACGCTTCTGGCTCCTGAAGTGGATAGCCGGCCTCGGCAAAGCACGTTTGGGTCGTGTCTACCAGCGGTTGAAGCAGCAGCGAGCGCTTGAGCTTGGGCAGGGTATTGACCTGCACCGTCCCGCCGTAGCGATGGAGGAGCAGGCGGCTGTCATGATAATCATCCAACTTGCAGACGCTGACCCAACCGGGCTTGAAATCAGTCATTTTGCCGACCGTGCCCGACATGACCGTCACAGACACATTGATGGTGCTGCGCTGGCGCGCTGTCTGAAACGTCAGCGACTTGAGCGCTTCGACTTCCGCGCGCGTTTCCGGCGTCAGGCGTTCCAGATCGAGATCGCCGCCGCCTTCCTGAGCGCGAATCCGCTCACTGCCGCCGAGCATCCGCACATCGACCTCGACACCGATTTTGTAGCCGTCGCTGACGGCGATGTCGGGCAGAGTGGTTACGGGCAGGACGATGTAACCGACTTCCGCGCCCTTCACCGTCACGACCAACCGATGCGTCTTGCTGATGAAGCGCTCGCGCTGCTTTTTCGCGTCACTGCCGGGCAGACGCAGCGCCATCGTCACGTCGATGTCATCCTCGACGGCGTTTTGCACCAGCAGAATCACCTCGAACGGGCGGCCTGCGTGAACGATACGCGGTCGCACCGCTGCCGCCACCTGCGCCGCGCCGACGTTGCAGTGTTGTCCCCCGGTGATATAGCCTAGAAGATCAGGATAATTGGTTGAATCAGCCATCGTTAAATCTCGTGGTACACGTTAATAACAGTATAGCAAACTTTTAACTTCCCCTATTCAGGCAGCGATAGTGCGAAAGTCATGAGCGGCGTGGAATTTACGAATTCCAGCCGTCATCGGCACGCTTGCCTTTGCCAGTGTCATCCACGCGACGAATTCAACCCAACAGCCATTAATTGAAATGGCTATTGCAATATTTAGAATTTAATTTCATAATGGATTACAGCGTCGGGGCAGCAGAGTCAAAGAAAACCATAATGGAACAGCAGGGGCACAGCATCCGCACCGTCAAACTCTGGATCAAGGCGTTTATTCCGAACACTTATGAGCGTGCCGTGCCCCTTCCGGGCGCAGACGACGGCAAGATGATGGTCAGCACATTATGGCTGGTCAACCGCTGGTTCCTGACCGATCAGCGCGGCTTCAGCAGCGACATTCACGCCGAGGCGCGGATGCACTCCGAGATCGAAATCGACGTGGCGAAGGGCAGAGAGACCTACCAGTTCCATCACTGCTACGATACCGTCGAGGTCGATTCGGTCACAGGCGCGGAGAAATGCCGCGCTCAGGGCGATACCGACAATATGCGCTTCTACGATTGTTCGGTCACGCCGGATCGACTCTGCTATACGATCAAGCTCAAAGCCGGATCGCGCAACCCGTGCGTCAAAGTCGGCGCGATCAATCTCGCACCCAACCTCGACTATCTCGGCTCGATCACAATCACCGTTGACACTGCTGATCCGTCGAAAGCGGTCGTCGCCTTCTCCGGCAAGGTCGAAAAGTACCCGGCCTTCGAGATGTACGCTTCAGCCAACAATGGCGAGCCGCAAACGCTCTTTCAGATCGACGTTGCGCCGCGTGGCGGCATTGGCGATCTCCCCGGCGGGCCGGAGCGTTCAGTCTATGCCAAAGCCGAACTGAACGGATAACGTGCGGCTCCACAGCCGGTAATTTGCGCTTGCCCCTCGCTTGCTGGTTATACTAACCTGCATTTCGGATAGCAAATTTTGAGGGAAGGTTTTTGTAGGGGCACGACATGTCGTGCCAGGGTCATCGCATCAAAATGAGATTGAAAGGCACACAGGGTCATCAGGAATCGTAGGGACGGCATTGATGCCGTCCGCTATGCCGGACGCGATCAATCGCGTCCCTACAAAATCCGCATCGCCTTTCATGACCCGAACATAAATTTGATGTGTTCGCCCTGCATGTCGTGCCCCTACGGACAGACCCTATCCGAAACTGAGGTTATACTAGGCAGCGATCTCCGCAAACGAGGGGCGTTTTTGATGATTCGACGAGTCCTCCTTCTGATCCTTTTGCTGGCGGGCTGCCAGCTTGCGCCTGCGCCAACCGCGCCGCCACCGTCGCCGGAAGCCGCGACTCAAGCCGCTGCGACAACGCGCCCGGCCAGCGCGACCCAATCCCCCAATCTGACCGAAAATGCAAACACCGCCAACGCTGTCAGCACGACGGCGGAAGCCGCATCGACCGCAGGCGCAACGCCGATGCCAGAAACGGGTTTGCTGGCGTGGATGAGCACGGGCGCGGATCCAACGCACGCCAAAGGCGGACAAATCGCGTTGCTTGACCGGGCTGGCAAGGTGTCGCCGCTCGTGCAAGTGCCGAACGGCGCGACACACATCACGAGCTGCGGCGATGACGCGACCTCACCCGATAGCCGTTATTACGCTTTCTTCGTCGGCGATGACAGCGGCACACTTTACCTGATGGATGCGGCACAAGCGCCTCAGCAGGTCGATACTGTCAGCTACCTCGACTGCCTGACCGCCTTCCACTATGCGCCGGATGGTCGGCGCTTCGGCTTCATCGACTTTCCGGCCAACGCCACCCGCAGCGATTACGCTGCCGGGACGCTGCGCCTGTTCAGCAGCGCCTCGATCCAGCAGACGGCGCAGTTCGACAACGTGGTCGCCTTCAACCTGACCGCGAGCGGCGCGGTTTTCGTCAGCTTCTTCGCCAACAGCAAAAATGAAGCCGACGAAGCTTCAGTTTCCGTCTGGGACGGCACCAATCAGCGCGAGATCGTCTCGCTGGTGCCGACCGAAGCGAACTGCCGCTTCACCAGCGCGCAAATCGGCATGGCTGGGACGCAGTATCTCACCATGCTCGGCCAGCGCTGTACCACAGGCGACACCAGTCCTCACTGGCAGTTGTACGCGGTCGATCCCGGCGGCGACAGCGCGACGCTGATCGCCACTGATGCGCAGCCCGCCGCCTTCGTGACCTTCGCGCGCACCAACAACCTGTACTTCGCGCCCAATGGCTCGACCGCTTATTTCACCGTCCCGGACGCGGTGACTGCCTATACGGTCGCGGTGGCCGCCCTCGATCTCAAGGATTACTCGATCAGCGTGCCGGTAGATCGACAGGCGGTGTTCCCGAATTACAGCGGCGCGCCCAACGCTTTTCCGCGCCGTTCGCCCGATGGCCGCTGGCTGGCGATGGTGATCACGTCGCCGGACAGCGAGAATCAACTGCTCGCCCTTGACCTGAACTCGCCCAATGCCGACCCAATCACCGGATCGCCGCGTTCGCGTGGCAACCTGATCCCTGATCTGGCCTTCACGCCGGACAGCAGGCGCGTCCTCTACATCGCGGGCGGGGTCGATAACGCGCTCTATGCGCTCGACCTGAAATCCGGCACCGAACAGCGGATCGTGCGCGGTAATTTCGCTGAAGGCATGGCGCTCGCTTCGGATGGTCGGACGGTCGCGCTGCTCAACAACGCCCACGTCGATGATCCGGCGCAGCCCGCTTACGTCAATCTCGTGCTGGCGGATTTGAACGGCGAGACGCTGACGACGCTCTATCCCGGCGCGGATGTCGTCAACGGCAAGGTGAGCAATCTGCGCTTCGCTTACCCGCTGACGTGGCGCTGACGGAATCTTACGATCTGATGAGTGAGCGATTATCCACACTGGTCACAATGCGGCGTGCGCGGTAGACTCTCTGATCGACCTTAGCGCTAGACGGTATAAAGCGAACTATGGAACGAATCTCAGCGGCGAGCAATCTGATCATTGAAGTACAGCCGGAGAGTTGGCGCTTGCTGACCAATGGCAACGGCGCGGAGCGGGTGCTCGTCGAGGCTGTCCCCGGTGAGCCGCTGCGCTACGGGGCGAATTTCGGGAGCCGCCGCCAGCTTCCCGACGATGGGCTGCTCCCGCGCGAGGATATTCAGAGCATTGTCCTCGGTTGGTCGGAAAAAGACGATGCCTGGCACCTCGGCCTGCTGCTCAAAGGCGATTTGGTCACGCAGCGCGGCAGCCGCTGGTGTGGATTAGCCCACTGGCACGATCCGCTGGCGAACCAGTATCAAACCATCGCGGTGCAGGCCGGGCAAACGCTGGCCGAGCAGGTCAAGCGACCGTTTACCCTGATCCCGCCACATTCGACCGAAGGTCTGACCCCCGAAGCCACCTCCGCAGTCGTCGCCGCTTCCGCCGCCGCAACTCAGGAAATGCTCGCCGCCGGACAGCCCGCGCGCATCGAGGCCACGACGCTCGAACCGATAGCCGAGCCAATCCCGCAGCCCGCGCTGCCGCTCACGTTCGACCTGTGGACGCTCAATCAGCTTGACCCGGCGCATTTGCAGCTCGCGCTCTCGCCCGCCTGGGCGCGGAGCAAGTTGCTGCGTGTGGCCTGGAATATCATCTGGTGGGGTGTGCTGATCGTCCTGACCGGGACGACGCTCACCAGTGGGATCGCCCTGCCGCGCCCGGAGTTTCTGGTCTATTTGGGCTTCGCTTCGATCATCCTGCTCACGCTGCTGATTATCTACAACCTTTACGAAGTCGGCAGCAAGATCAATCGGATCGTCTTTGGGAGTGAGGGCATCCACTGGATGCGCAACCAGCGTTCGCGCCACGCCATTCCCGTCGAGCAGATCAACGCCATCTACGTCAGCCACGTGATCAGCAAGGTCGGCAGGCGTGGTAAAAGCGCCGAGCGCCGCACCGTTCAGTATGGCGAAATCAACGTGATGCTCAAGAACGGCAAGTTCGAACTGCTGCTGACTCAGCATCACACCGACGATGTGATCCCGGTCACGGATGACCCGCTTAACGAAGAAGCCGTCGTCACCTTGAGCGAATTGAACGCGCGCACCCAGCTTCAGGCCGCCGCCCTCCGGCTCGCCAAAGTGCTGAACGTCCCCGCCGAATACGATAAGCGCCTGAAATAAAAACGACGGGTCGCGCCCGCCGTAAACTTCCTGTTCATCGAAATTTGCAGGGGCGCACCACCATGCGCCCCATCAGTTTCCGATCTAGATCGCCTTCGTTTGCAGCGCGACCACAACCACGCGGCGCGGCGGCACTTCGACCGACACTGCTCCTTCGTTCACCACCAGAACGCTCTGCTCGTTTTCGAGCAGATCACACTGCTGCGCCCCCGTGATTGTCAGCAGCGCCGAGCCAATCTGCGCTGTTTGCGCCTGATCGCTGGCGTTGAGCAGGCGCACGATCAGACCATCGCCGTCCGCCGCTTCCTTGACGTGCGTCGTGATCACCGGCAGCGCCGGGAAGGTCAGCAAACCGCCGGACGCGGGCAGCGGCGTCGAGGCGGCAGCCTGCTCGCCCATATGCTGCACGACCGGGACGCTGTTGGCGGCTTCGAGGCCGAACCGATGCGCCTGCGCCTCGTCGAACGCGCCTTCGTGCGGCA
>DASZXN010000600.1:0-3558 GCA_035545875.1 Phototrophicaceae bacterium | reverse complement strand
TTCGCAGCGCGCCAGCCGCGCCATGTCGATCCAGCTTAAAGCGCCGAGCGCGATGAACAGGAAGAACAGGCCGCCCATGCTGCGGTCAATCGAAATGAAAACCACCGCGAAGCCGGGATCAGGCGTGCGCTCCAGCGAGGTGAAATAGGTCTGGATCAGGATCACCAGCACCAAACTCGGTACGCCGTAGAGAAAATCGAGGATGCGCATCATCAGGTTATCGACTCGACCGCCGTAATAGCCGGAGATCACGCCATAGAGGATGCCGAGGCTCAGGCTGATGATCGCGCCAATCGCGGCAACCGCCAGCGAGACGCGCGCGCCGAAGATCGTCCGACTCAGCACGTCGCGCCCCAGTTGATCCGCGCCGAAGATGAAGCAGAACTCCGGCGAGCCGGGCGGGTATGCTCGTTGGTTGGGTTGAAGTAGGGCACAGGTCATCGGCGGCGCGAGCGATGAGCCGCGATGCTGGTCGTCGATGCCCTCGATCAGTCCAGCCGCACGCAGTTGATCCGCCGAGATCGCCACCAGCGCCAGCGCGATCAGGAAGATCAGGCTGGCGACGGCGACCCGGTTGCGCGTCAGTTGATACCAGGCGTCCGCGTAAGCGCTGCGGCGCTTGAGGCGCGTCGGCGCGGCGACCTGAACAAGCTGAGGGTTGGCGGCTTCGGTCTTCATCGCTTAAGACGCTCGGATTGCCCTTTCCAGACGCGGCAGCGAAACGTCGTAACGATAAGGCACGTTGATGTGACCGTCGTTGAACAGCTCGAAATCGTGCTTGAGGCCGAGCGCGTCGAGCTTGTTGTGCAGGATGCGCGTGCCAATCTGAAAATTCAGTTCGTCCCACAGGCCGCAGTCGATGTACAGATAGCTCAATTGCCGCCACGCATTGGCGTATTCCGCCTGATCGATCATGCGCACGGGATCCCACGCCAGCCAGCGATCAAACACGTCCTGACGGAGCGCTCCGGTTTCCATGTCGATGGGCATGTCGAAGCCGCGCTGCGCCGCCGGATTCGGCGCGAAGGCCGCGCCGTAACACAGCATCCCCAGCACCGAGAAGAACGGGTTGTGATCCTTCGGCTTGATCGTCGGAATCTGCTCGATGTAGCCTTCCAGCCCGCCAAAGCGCATCAGATTGGCGTGCAGCTTGGCGAGGTCTGGCCCGTAGCCGAACTCGAAGTAGATGTCGCCACTGTGCGAGGCCATCGCGCCCCACAGTTCGGGGTGACGCATCGCCTGAACCATCGCGCCATAGCCGCCGCTGCTCTTGCCCGTGATTGCGCGGTGCGTTCGGTCGGGCAGGGTGCGGTAATGGGCATCGACGTAGGGGATCAGTTCGTCGTTCAGGTAATCTTCGTACTGACCGAGTGCGCTCGAATTGATGTACTGCGCGCCGCCGAAGATCGTCCAGCAGTCCGGCAGCACGGCGATCACGGGATTCATTTTGCCGCTCGTGATCAGCCGATCAATCCGCTCAGGAAACGATTCGCCCCACGCGACCGGCGCGAGCATCAGTGGGCCGCTGCCGCCGTGTCCCGCCAGCACGTAGATCACGGGATAGCGCCGCGCCGGATCGTCGTCATAGCCCGGTGGCAGATAAACGGGCAGCATCCGCTCGATGGGGTCGCCGGGTAAATTGCCTTCCAGCACCTTGCTGATTAGGTAGGGCATCTCGACACGCCCTGCGAGTTTCACGGGGATATACTCCTTGTTCAAGGTTAAGCGTTCTAACCCAACGTCGTCGCTTGGCATCGCCCGACGTTCAAAACGTCGGGCTACGAAACCCAAGCCCTCTTTAGAGGGCTGGCAAAAACGAGTGGAATTGGTCAGCCTGCTTCAGCAGGCTTGGGTTTGCCAGCCGGAGGCTCGAAGCCTCCGGCGGTGCTGCGTTTGCCGTTCATAGGGCGGGTCACAGACCCGCCCCTACAAAACATTTTTGGCTACTGATTCCGGTTCGCCGTCTGCGCTGCCTGATCAATCGTATAGGAGTCGTAATGCTCCGGGCCGACCAGACCATCCGTCTCAATCGGGCCGTCGAGATAATTCTGGTACAGCGCGTAGCCTGCTGCCAAGCGGATCGGCGCTGCCGGGAAGATGCCGTCCTTGCCGAAGTACATATCCTCGATCTGGGCGTAATCCGCCTTGCGCTTGTCGAGATCGGTTTCCTGTCGCGCCTGCAAAATCAGGTCATCGACCGACGAGCAGGGACGCGAGGTGTAGGCGTTGTCGGCCTTGCAGCCGAGAATATCGTTGACGTAGTTGTTCGCGTCAGGATAGTCTGGCCCCCAGCCAATCGGATACCACTCCGGGCGCTGCGCCATCACGTTGGTCGTGCTGATGATCGGGATCATGTTGCTGAAATCCTCAATCGTCTGGTTGTGGAACTTGGCCGGATCACAGCCAAGCACGGTTGCCCACTGCTGGACGAGGAACTGCACGTAGAGCGTGCGGCGACCGGGCTGCGAGACCGAATGCACATCCGGGAAGCCCTGGCAGCCGGGATAGGGGCTTTGCGCCAACTGCTGGACTGCCCACTGCGGATCGTAGCCGACGCCGATTTGGTCAATCGGCGGCGCGCCGACCATCATCGGCGGCGTGATGTGGATCATCGGCACGCCCAATCCGCCCGCCGCGTCGTTGATCAACTGCGTGCGGTCGATGGCGGCGCTGAAGGCACGGCGCACGTACATGTTGTCGAACGGCGGCTTGCCGAAGTTGAAGCTCAGATAGTCGATGCCTGTGCTTTGCAGGAACAGCAGTTGATCGGACAGCGCGCTGTTCGACTTGAGCGCCGCGATCTGATCGTCAGGCAGCGCCCCTTCGCGGATCATGTCGATCTTGCCGCTCTGGTAGTCGGCGAGCAGTGTGCTGGGATCGTCGATCACGGTGATGTCCACCCGATCCACGTTACCCGTCCCGCGCATATCCGCTGGGTAGAACGGGTTGCGGATCATGACTCGACCGACGCTGGCGGTATAGCTTTCCTGAAGGAACGGGCCGTCATACCACGCATTGCCAACGTTGATCCAGTCGTTGCCGAACTTGTCGATCAGTTCTTTCGGAACCGGGCGCAGCGTCCACAGGGATGCGACCGTCGGGAAGAATCCGGTCGGCGCGACCAGCGTGAACTGAACCGTGCTGTCGTCGAGTGCTTTCACGCCGACGCCATCCACCAAATCCTGCGTCGGTGCGGACGAAGCCAGTTCCTCGGCGCAGCCCTTGATGAAGGTCGAGGTCACCGGGCCGTAGGAGCCGCCGAGCGTGTTGTTGCAGGAGCGCTGCACGGCGGTCACGATGTCCTGCGCCGTGACGAAGCGCTCGACGCGGGCGACGTGCGTATCAGGGTTCCAACTGACCCAGGGAACGTCGGTGCGAATCTTGAACGTCCAGGTCAGGCCATCATCGCTAACTGTCCAATCGGTCGCCAACTGCTTGTCCGGTTCGCCCGTCTTGGCGTCGAGATCGGTCAGACCGACGAATTCGTTATCGACGGTGCGCACCGAGGTGACGCTGCCTGCCAGCGACGGATCGCGCTCAACGCTGATGTCGCCGTCG
>DASZXN010000599.1:0-6219 GCA_035545875.1 Phototrophicaceae bacterium | reverse complement strand
TTGCATACGTGGCTGCCGCTGATCGTCTGGCTGGCGTGTGCGATTGTCGGCATCCGCTTGATTCGACGCAAGCTGCCCTATCGGGATCGGCTGCTCTTTCCGCTGGCGCTGCTGATGAGCGGCTGGGGTCTGGTGCTGATTGATCGGCTCGCGCCCAACTTCGCGGATCGGCAGATGGTTTGGCTGCTCGTCTCGGTGGCGGCGCTGCTGGCGGTCGTCTATGCGCCGCAAATGCTGCGCACACTGCGCAATTATCGCTACATTCTGCTGCTGGTCGGCTTCGCGCTGCTCGCGGCAACAATTCTGCTCGGCACGAACCCATCGGGGCAAATTGGCGCGCCGGAATTATGGCTCGGATTCGGCATGTTCTACTTTCAGCCATCCGAAGCGCTCAAGGTGATTCTCGTGATCTTTCTAGCGAGCTATCTGGCGGAGCAGTATCCGGCCTTGCGTGCCGAGGGGCTGAACGTCGAGCACCGGCGCTTCTCGCCGCGCATCGTCGGCCCGGTCGTGCTGATGTGGGGCTTGTCGGTCGTGATCCTCGTCTGGCAGCGCGACTTAGGCACGGCGGTGCTGTTTTTCATGGTGTTTCTGGTGCTGCTCTACGTCGCCAGCGGCTATACCCCGCTGCTGATCGTCGGCGCGATCATGGTGCTCATGGCAGGCGTAGTCGCCTACCGCCTGTTCGACGTGGTGCGTCTGCGTATCGACATCTGGTACAACCCCTGGCCGGAAGCCGAAGGCCGCGCTTTTCAGATTGTCCAGAGCTTGCTGGCCTTCGCGTCGGGCGGCGTGTTCGGTCAGGGTGTCGGTCAGGGATCACCGTATTTCATCCCGGTCGCGCAATCGGATTTTGTGTTCGCGGCGCTGGCCGAGGAATGGGGCTTGCTCGGCGTAATCGCGGTGATCGCGTGCATGGCGGTGTTCGTGATTCGCGGGCTGCGCATTGCCATTATCCAGCGCACACGACCGTTCCACGCGCTGCTCGCCGTCGGTCTGAGCGTGATGCTGGCGACGCAAAGCCTGCTGATCATGATGGGCGTGCTCAAGCTGATCCCGCTGACGGGCGTGACCCTGCCCTATTTCAGCTACGGCGGCAGTTCGCTGCTCGTTAACTTTATCATGGTCGGGCTGCTGCTGCGGCTCTCGGCGGGAGAGAGCTAAGTGCAGTTCACCCGCGAGATCAACCGCCTCGTTTTCGGCCTGCTCGTCCTGTTCGGGATCGTCGTGCTGGCGGCGACCTACTGGGCGGTGATTGGCCCCGACACGATTCTCAAGCGCAATGATAATCCGCGCATCGTGCAGGCCGAAGAGTCGATTTTGCGCGGCGCGATTGTGGATCGCAACGGCACGACGCTCGCCGCTTCGACGCGGCAGGATGACGGAGAGGTCGCGCGCAGCTATCTCTACCCGGCCATGTACAGCGCGCTCGGCTACTACAGTTTTCGCTACGGCGTGAGCGGCGCGGAAAGCGCCTTCGACCCCGTTCTGAGCGGCAGCGCCGTCACGCCCAATACGCCAACCACCCTGCTCGACAGCCTGCTTCACCGTCCGCAGGTCGGTTCGGACGTTCAACTGACGCTCGACCTGAACGTGCAGCAGAAGATCGCCGAGGCGATGCAGGGGCAGCGCGGCGCGGCGGTCGTCCTGAGCGTGCCCGATGGCGCAGTGCTGGCGATGATCAGCCTGCCGACCTATGACCCGAATACGCTCGATCAGGATTGGGATACGCTGGTCAAGGAACCGGGCAATCCCTTTTTCAACCGCGTGCTGCAAGGCAGCTATCAACCCGGCGGCGCGCTCGAAACCCCGCTGATGGCGACCGCCTTTCTGATCAACCACTCGATTGACGATGAATACACGCAGGCGACCGATCCGGTAGCGCTCGACAACCTCTCGCTCGGCTGCGCCGTCCGCCTGCCCACAATGACCCTGACGCTGCGTGAGTCCTACACGTTCGCCTGCCCGCATCCCTTTCAGGATTTGGCGCAAGACCTCGGCATCGAGACCGTCGAAGCGACGATTGATACCTTCCGCCTCGACCAGACGCCGACGCTGAGGGGCTTTGTCACGCCACAGCCACAGGCGACCGAAGCGCCTGCCGCCACCGTCAGCCCCGATGATCTGACGCAGCTTGCGCTCGGACAGGGCAACATGACGGTCAGCCCGCTCAATATGGCGATGATGGCGGCGGCGATTGTCAACGACGGCAACACGCCGCAGCCTTACGTCCTCATGAACACGCGCGCTCCCGGCGCGACCAAATGGACTCCGGTTCAAGCCGTACGTCCGAGCATCCCGCTGGCAACCTCCGACACCGCCCGCCAGCTTCAGGACTTGATGCGTGATGCCGTCGCCAACGGCGCAGCGCAGAACGCAGGCCGCCCCGACATCGACATTGGCGGTCATGCCGCGCTTGCCTACTCCGGCGACGGATCGCTGGCGTGGTTCGTCGGCTTCGCGACGTTTGCGCGCAAGAAAGGCGCGGCGGTAGCGATTGTGCTCGAAAACAGCAGCGATCCCGGTCGCGCGGCGGACATCGGCGGTACGGCGCTGGCGGCAGCCCAACTCGCGCTCGCCCCGCCGAGCAGCTAAAATCGTGTAACTGTGGTAAATTTGTTCTATTGCCCTAGAACAAATCAGCTTGAGAGGTGAACAATGCCCCCGGAATATTCCAAGTCACCGCTGGTCAAGAAATTGGCAATCAAGCCGAACAGCAAGCTGGCCGTGATCAACGCGCCGCAGGGCTACCGCGAACTGCTCGGCGACCTGCCCGAAGGCACCACCTACAGCGAAACGCTTGACGGCACGCCGGACTGGATTCAGATTTTCGTCACCAAACAGCAGGAGCTTTACGACGCGCTACCCAACCTCAAGGCCAAGCTGCCGCCGAACGGCATTCTCTGGATCGCCTTCCCGCGCGACAAGAAGAAAACCGATCTCAGCCGCAATGCGATTCTGCCGGACGTGATTCAGGATCGCTTTGGGCTGACGCCGAATTTCAACGTTGCCCTCAACGACGACTGGACAGCCTACCGGCTCAAGCATTACCCGTGAGGAATTACTGCGCCCCTCCAAACCGATCTTCTCCCCTCTCGTCGGCACGCAAGCGAGGAGAGAACATGTTTGAAATTGAGAGAAAATCCAACGCGCGGATCGTTGGCAGGGGCGGGTCTAAGACCCGCCCGCACGAGGATAAATTCGCCTCGTGACCAGCCCAACCCCAAAAGATGTCCTCTCCCACGCAAACGGCTGAGGAGAGGGATTGGGGTGAGGGGTTACTTTACCCGCCTTCCCACTGGCGCGGAACAAGGCCGAGCTTCTTTGACCACTTGGCGGTTTTGCTGTTGAAGTGGACGAGCCACGAACTATAGCGCTGAAGCTGCTGCGCTTGCGAGGCGCGCAGCGCGTACAGGAAATCCGCCGCGCCTTCGAACGGCTGCATCCGGTTGAGCGCGCGACCGTACTCGATGCGCGTGTGGGCGTCCGAGCCAACCGTGCCGATCAACTGGTGCTTTTGCCCGAACACCTGCGCCTTGAGGTTGTCCTCGGCATACATGCAGCGCGCGTTGAAGGTCTCAATTGCGTCCACTTTATCGATGATCTTGAGCAAATCTTCCTCGTGCCACGCGCCTTTACGCAGCCGATCAAAGGGGTGCGAGACGCTGATCACCGCCTTCTGATCCCGCAGGCGGCGGATCACTTCGTCCGGCGTTAGTCCTTCAGGGATCGATTCCTGCATGAAGTAGCCGAGGATTTCGCCCCGGTCGGTCATGATCTCCTCACCCACGATCACCAGATCAGGCGCGAGCTTTTGCATCGCCAGCGCGCCGTCCGCCGTGTTGTGATCGGTAATGGCGATGCGAGCCACGCCGCGCTGCTCGCACAGGCGGATAATCGCCTCGAACGGAACCACACAGTCCTTCGACCAGAGCGTGTGACTATGGAGTTCAACCTGCCAGAGTGCGTCACTCATGAAATACCCTGCCCAATTCCCAATTTCTATTGATTGTAGCAGTCGATGGCACGAGCGGACAGCGCGGAATGCTTGACGTTAAGGCAGCGCCATCACGTCGAAGGGAATCCGGTCGCCGATGTCGAAATACGGCAGCGCCAGTTTGACGTAACCGTCCTGATCGGGCATGACGATGCTGCGCTGCCCGTTGATTGTCACCTGCACCGACGCAGGCCGCGCCGACAGCGCGATGTACAAGCTACAGCGTCCGCGATTGTGCGCCTGATACTCGCCCGTAATTCGCTCCGGCGACACGTCCAGCGAAATGAGAGGCAGCTTGAGCGCGTAGCGCGGCAGCACCGTCGGGTTGAGGCGCAGACCGTCGCCGCTGGCAGCGGGTTCGATGCCGCAGATGCGCAGCAGCCCCAGCAGCATCATGGCGTGCTGATTGTTGTTCATCACCGGGAAATCGGTCGTCGGCGTGACCGGGAATGAGTTGTAAGTGCCGCCCGGTTCGGCGGACTTTGGCCCGTTGATGCCATCTGGCCCCGACCAGACGTTGATCCACGAGTCGCCGTAGACCTCGGTTTTGTTGGCGAAGGTCAGGTTGAGGAAGGCTTGCAGTGCGCGCGCCGAATCAGCTTGCGTGTAGCCCCACGTCAATAGCTGCGCGATGGCCGGCCAGATGTCGTGGCTTGCCAGCATTGGCCCAATCGGTGATGGCTGATCGCAGGTGGCGTAGACCGAATTGGTCAGGTCAGCCAGCACTTGCGCATCGGCTTCCCGGTGATCGATCAGCGACCAGACCTGCGCCTCCAGGTCAAGCTGATTTTCATGCAGCGTATACGGTTGATCGCGGAAGGTACGCAGAACGGCACGGGCATAAAATTTGTTCGTCGCGTGCCATTTCCCCTGAATCCCCGCGCTCAACTGCGCCTCAATCGCCGCGAACGCCTCGGCGATCTGCGCGCCAAGCTGTTGAGCTTCAGCGCTGCTCATCCCGCACAACAGCGCGGCGACTCGCGGCAGCACGTGGAGCGCCATCTGGCTGTTCGGGACGGATTCGCCGTCCGCGACCGTCTTGGGGAATGAGCGGAACGAGAGCAAATCGACCGGAAAAGTGTTGCGCACGACCACATCGTCCGACCAATCGCCGTCGCGGACGTGGAGCAGCCCGCTCGCGCCGAGCATCACCGTCTTGGTCAGGTGCTCGAACGCCACCTGCATATGATACAGCACGGTTTGATCGGCTGGCTGCGGGTCGGCGGGGTAAAACGAGACGCTCTCGTGCAGGAAATCCTCGTCACCCGTCGCCGCCAGATATTCGGCCATCGCCAGCAGAAAGAACAGGTCGAGGTCGGATGGTTCGTTGTGGATCAGCGCGCCCGTGAGCAGCCCGTTGCCCGTGTAGCTGTAAGCGATCTGTCCGCTTTCCGGGCGCGTCAGCTTCATAATCGACCTCAGCACGTCGCGGGCGAGGCTGGGATTGAGGTAGATCAGCGGCAGCGCGAACAGCGCGAAGTCGCGCGGCACACCGTCGATCCCCTGTCCATACAGATAAAACGATCCCTGCGGCACGATGCGGTTGGCGAAAAAGTCGCTGTACACCGTCGAAGATTGCAGATAGTAGGCGTGCCAGGCCATTTCACGCTGCAAATAATGAGCGTCGCCCGCCGCGAAATAGGCCAGCTTCGCTTTCCAGTCGTCCAACATAGCGTCAAAGGGATGATTCGCCGGGTGATTGAGGCCGTACTTCCCCTGAAACAGCAGCGACCACGACGCGGGCATGTGGAAATTCTGCCCCGGCGCGGCACCGTTGAAGGCCGGGTCAGGCAGGATCGTCCCATAGGCGAAGCGCAGCGGCACGCTTTGTCCCGCTTCCAACGTGACCTGGCGGCGCAGCACCATGCAGTACGGCATAACCTTGTGCGGATCGAACGGCGTGTCCGTTTCACCGTGCAGCCCGATGCTTTCCGGGCGCTCGGCGTCACCTTTGCCGAAGAATTTCGCTTTCTCGAAATAGTACAGTGGTGGATCGCCACCGCTCAAGTCCGCGAGAAACACGTCGCGGGGATGCCAGTTGATCGAATCAGGTTCATCCAGCCCCGGCGAGCGCGGCGGCGGCTCGTGATGGAAGCGCAGCGCCCGCGCGCTCTCGATCCAGCCAATCGACGGCGTGAACAGCGTGTTGATGCTGCGCCGATCCGCGTCGCCCTTGCCCGCGAAAAAGTCGGAGCGGAACGCCTGAAATTCGATCTGCTGGA
>DASZXN010000598.1:0-1887 GCA_035545875.1 Phototrophicaceae bacterium | reverse complement strand
CCAACAACTGCGGCAAGTGCCGGAAATCGCGCTGGTCGGCGGCGAAGCGCCCGATACGATTGCGCGGCTGCTGCTTCCCGGCGACGACAGTATCGCCGTCTGCGCACCCGTGCAGACGCTCAAGGAGCGCAACGCGATGCTGTGCCAGTTCGTCGCCGTGTATCAGCAAAACGCGCGCCTGCATCGCACCGCCCTGACCGATCCTGAGGAAATCTGGTCGCTCTACCCCGAAGCGAACGCGATTGTCTTTTTCCCAGCCTACGCGCCTGCCGACATTATCGCCGCCGCCGAGCAGCACGCCTATCTGCCGCCGGGGATCAGCCGCCACATCGTCAACGGACGAGCGATCCGCATCAACTACCCACTTGATCTGCTGCGCGATCCGCATGTCTCGCTCGAACAGAAGAACGCCGACCTGCTGGCCTGGATGCAAAACAAGCTGGCAAATCGACAGGTTCGGTATTATGCTGAAGCGACCTATCAATTTGACGAGTAGGTTTCAGGTTCATGGCGCAAACCGTCGAGCAAGCGCTTCAGCAAGCCAATCTCTATACCGATGAGGTGCTTTACAGCCTTATTCATTTGCCGCCCAATGGGATTATGGCGGCGGCGGGCGTCATTGCCGAACTGGGCGAACCGTTCGCTACGCTAATTGTCGATAAGGACGAAGTGACGCTGATTATCCCGGCGGACGCGGTGGCCGATTTCGCCAAACGCCTGCGCGATCACCGTGTCTCCGAACTAAATTATCGGCTGATCACGTTCGATCTGGAGCTTGAGCCGACTCTGACCGGATTCATGGCGCGCATCTCGGCAACGCTGGCTTCCGCCAACGTGCCGATCCTGACGTTAGGCGCGTTCAGCCGCGATCATTTGCTCGTCCCGGCGGATCGCTTCGAGACCGCGTGGGACACACTCAAGCAGTTGCAAAGGTAAAGCCAGCGATGGACATCCCGATTTACGATCACTACGAGCCGCCGCGCCCGAAAAATGAAGTCAAAATCGAACAAATCGAGACAGTCGTCTACCCGGATCGCTTCCGCGTGTTCGTTCACATTGTGCTGACACCGTTTGAGGAACGCCCGAATATGCTCCTGACGGCACGCACGGCGGCGGGCAAAATCGCGGCTGAACTGAGCATCATCGAGACGATGCACAACGATATGGAGTTCACGCTCCATCTGCGCGGCCTGCCCGATCCTGCCGGGACATTCACGCTCACGGCTGAGTTGTACTACGAGACGCGCAATCCGCCACAGGATCGGCTCGTGGTCGAGTTCGTCGTCCCCGCTTCCGCGCCTGAGCCATGAGTGTCCTCTGGCTCACACCGGATCAGGCAAAGACTATCACAGCGCACGCGCGCGCCGAGCAACCGCGTGAAGCCTGCGGCCTGATCGCCGGAAAGGGTGAGCGCGCTATCGAGATTATCGCCGTCGCGAACGCCGCCCGCGATCCGCTGCACGCTTACTATATGGATGAGCGCGCGCTCGCCACCGCGCTGACCAGCCTTGATGCGCGCGGTCTTGAGCTGATCGGGCTGTATCACTCGCATCCCGCCAGCGATCCAATCCCCTCGCCGACCGACATTCGGCAGGTGAGTTACCCCGCTACGCCCTACCTGATTGTCGGCCTGAAAAGCGGACACCCCCAGTTAGCCGTCTGGTCGATTCGCGCCGGACAGGTGGGCGAAGTCACGCTGCACATCGGCAGCGAACCACCGCTTTCCCAACGAACTTCTCTCTCAAATGCGCAGAAAACCGCCATTCTCCTAAGTGCCTTAATCGCCGTCGCAGTCATGATCGTGGTATCGTTATCTTTGCTGCCGCCTGCACCTGCGCACTAGTCGGAGAACGCTTCATGCTCGCCATCACGGTTCTGCTCGTCGGT
>DASZXN010000597.1:0-19125 GCA_035545875.1 Phototrophicaceae bacterium | reverse complement strand
AAATCGGCTCTATTATAGTGAATGACGTTCCAGACAAAGCAGGCATAACAATGCAGGCATACGATCATTGGGTGAAACAGGCGCAGGCCGCCGATCCGAACAGCCCGGCGCGTGAGGAAGCCTTCGCGGAGTTGATCGCGCGGTTTCAATCATTGGCGCACGGCTGGGCGTACAATGCGCTCGGCGACGCGCATCAGGCACAGGATGTCGTGCAGGAAGCCTTTCTGACCGCCTATCAGAAACTCGATCAACTGCGCGAGCCGGAAGCCTTTCCCGGCTGGCTCAAGCGGATCGTCCTGACTCACTGCAACCGCGTCACGCGGCGCAAGTCGCTCGCGCTGCTGCCGCTCGAAGATGAGGACGTTCAGTCCGACCCTGCCGCCAGCGCCGAGGATCACGATCTGCGCGAGCAGGTCACTCAGGCTGTCCGCTCGCTGCCCGATCACGAGCGGGAAGTGACCGAGTTGTTCTACATCACGGGCTATTCGCAGCAGGAGATCGCCGAGCAGTTGGCGCTGCCGCTGACGACCGTCAAGAAGCGGCTGCAATACGCCCGCGAGCATCTGCGCGAAACCATGCCGCAAATGAGCATCGGCGCTCGGCAGGCGGCGTTCTCGATCTTCGACGATCTGTTCGACAACGACCCCTTTGAATTGACGCTCAGCGACGACATGCGCGAATTCCTTTCGCTGCTGCACCCGGAGCTGCTGGTCACGGCCTAACTATCACACTCATTCGTCCGTAGGGGCGGGTTTCAAACCCGCCCCTACACAGAAACAGACACACAAATTTGTGTGCCTCTCGTTCGATTTTGCCTAGCGCCAGTTTTTCAGTCTTTGTTCTTGCTTTTACTCAGCACGCAGAGCGTGTTTGCAAATGATAGACTACGGTCATTTTGCCCTCATCCCCGACCCTTCTCCCTCAGGGAGAAGGGTGAAAGTCTCTCGCCCTGAGGGAGCGGGATTTAGGACGAGGGCTGTCATGCAGTCTTTTACAAACACGCACTCAGCACTTGCTTTTACTCAGCACTCATTACTCGTCACTATCACTATCTTTAAGGAGTTCCGCTCATGCCCATTTCCAACGTCATCCCGATGGTGATTCAGCAGAGCAGTTACGGCGAGCGCGCCTACGACATCTATTCGCTGCTGCTCAAGGAGCGCGTGATTATCCTCGGCGCGGAGATCGAATCGCAGATGGCGAACCTGATCGTCGCGCAGTTGTTGTTCCTCAATCGCGAAGACCCGGAGAAGCAGATTCAGATGTACATCCAGTCGCCCGGCGGCGAAGTCTATTCCGGGCTGGCGATCTACGACGCGATCCAGCAGATCAGCGCGCCTGTCAGCACAACCGCTGTCGGTCTGACTGCCAGCTTCGGCACGGTCGTCCTGATCAGCGGCGCGCGCGGTCGGCGTTACGCGCTGCCCAACGCGACGATCCACATGCACCAGCCGCTCATCCCCGGCGGCATTCAGGGGCAGGCATCCGACATCGTGATTCGCGCCACCGAGATGCAGCGCATTAAAGATCGGATGCTCGACATCTTCGTGCAGCATACCGGGCAGCGGCGCGACGTTCTCGAACAGGATATGGATCGGGATTTCTTCTTCGATCCCAAACGCGCTGTTGAGTACGGCTTAATCGATGCCGTGCTCGATCAGAAGGCGCAGATCGCCGCCTATGCCAATGGCAATGGCAATCATCGCAATGGGAACGGGAACGGGCATATCTAGGCAAACATGTTCTCGGAGGGGCCGGTTTCAAACCTGCCCCTAGGCATCAAGTTAAGCCCTCACCCTCAATCCCGCTCCCTCAGGGCGAGGGACTTGACCCCTTCTCCCGCCGCTTCGCTTATGGAGAAGGGGCAGGGATGAGGGCTTAGAATCACCAACCATGTAACAAAAACTCGCCCTGCGACGTAGTACGAAATGTTGAAGGGAGGGGCACTTCGCATGAAACAAAATCTGCGCACGTTTTACATCTTGATCGTCACGCAAACGTTTTCGCAAATTGGCAGCAAAATTAGCGGTTTGGCGCTCGGCATTTACATTTTCCACCAGACCGGGCAGGTGACGCCGCTCGCGCTGGTCAGCCTGTTCAGCTTTTTGCCGCAGGTCGTCGCCGCCGGTTTCGCCGGGGCGCTGGCGGATCGCTGGGATCGGCGATTGGTCATGAACATTGCCGATGGCGGGCAGGCGCTCGGCTCACTCCTGCTGCTGATCCTCTTTCTGAGCGGAGCGTTTCAGGTCTGGATGCTCTACGTGATTGTTTTTCTGCAAGCGATCTTTGGCGTCTTTCAAGCGCCCGCCTTCAGTGCCTCCGTGACCATGCTCATCCCCGACAATCAGCGCGACCGCGCCAATGCCATCCAGCAGTTGACCGGGCCGAGCGCGGGGGTGATCGCTCCGGCGGTCGCGGGGCTGCTCTATGCGCTGATCGGCGTGGCGGGCACGATTGCCTTCGATCTGGTCAGCTTCATCGTCGCCATTATCGTCGTCTATCTCTCGAAAATCCCGCGCCCGCCGCAGACCGAGATTGGCAAGCAGATGCAGGGATCGCTGCTCAAGGAGTCGTTTGGCGGGCTGCAATTCCTCTGGCAGTGGCGCACGCTGCTCGCGCTCATGCTGGAAAGCGCGCTGATCAACTTCCTTTTCTCCGGCGCGACGATCCTGTTCACACCCTACATTCTGGCGCGCACGGGCAGCGAAGCAACGCTCGGCACGCTTCTCAGCATCCTTGACCTCGGCGCGATCATCGGCGGCGTGATCATCGGCGTCTGGGGTGGGACGAAACCGCGCATCCACACGATCTTGCCAGCGATCATCATCGGCGGCGCATTTCTGGCCGTGATCGGCCTCGCGCAATCGCCGGTTGTCATGGCGCTGGCGATGTTCCTGATGATGCTGCCGCTGCCGATGGCGAACGCGGTGTCGATGTCGCTGATGCAGGCCAAAGTGCCACCGGACATTCAGGGGCGGGTGTTCGCAGCAACCGGGCAGATGGCAATGGTACTGATTCCGCTGTCGTATCTGCTGATTGGCCCGCTTTCCGATCAGGTGGTTGAGCCAGCCGTCGGCAAAGCAGGCTGGCAGACGGTCGCGCCGTTGGTCGGCAGCAGCGCTGGATCAGGCTACGCGCTGCTAATCCTGATCGCCGGGGTGATCGTGGCGATCTCGTCTGCGCTCGTCTACGCCATTCCGCGCATTCGCCGCATGGAATTCGAACTGCCTGATTACGTCGCCCAGCCCGCGGAGACCAAAATCGAGGCGGTTGAACTGGCGGCGTAATCAAAAGGAGCGCAGCGACGCTTGCTTCTGTCGCTGCGCTCCTAAACTGGACAATTTATCTACCGGAATTTACTTCCGGGTGCCGCCATCTCTGTCACCCGGTCGTTCCTTTGGCCCGTTGTTCTGATCACGCACGTGATCGATCTGCCCTTCATATGGGCCGCCCTGACTGGGGTCGCGCTGCACGTCGTTCGTCGGGTCTTCGCGCTCGCCATAACTGCCGCGATACGCGCCTGTCTCCGAACTGAAGCCGCCTATCTCGCGCTGATTGCTCTTATAGCCTTGATAGGCTTCGTTCGTGCTGCTGCGCTCACCGTCACCCGGATTACCCTTGATGGTGCTGTGGTCTGCGTCGGTATTCGCTGGATGAGCGTGTTTCTGATCAGCCAATTTGAACCTCCGTTTCGCATTACAAACCACATGACCATATCCTCATTATACGACAAAACAAGCGATTGCAATACCTCTCTTAATAGATGCTCATAGTCGTAAACACGGTTAAATCTTCCGCCAGTCCGGGGGACGGTTCCTGATTCGCCACCACCAGCCGACCGGGTAGCCGATCATCTTCGCCACGTCGCCAACGACGCGAAGCATAGGGACGAGCGCCAGCGCGTACAGATTGCTCGTCAGCGTGACGCGAACTCGCGCCTGCCGCCGCGCCTCGTCGAGCACACTCGGCAGGCGGCGATAGGGCTGGCGCAGATAGACGAACGCGCCGATCAGCAGCAGGAGCCAGAACCATTCGCTTTTGCGTGTCGCCAGCCACAGGATCAGCGGCAGCGCGACGAAGTAGGTCGCGTAGCGAACGGCGTGTCGTTTGCGCCAGAGATCGGCTTTGCCGTCGCCACGCGCATAGCGATAATACTGCTTGAAAAACGCCCGCATCGACGTGCGCGGGCGGAAATAGACCGGCGCTTTCGGCGCGAAGGTGAACGGTGCAGCCAGCGCGCGCAGGCGCAGGTCGAAGATCAAATCCTCGCAGTAGTCGAGCCATTCGGGATAGCCGCCCGCTTTGAGATAGGTCACTTTGCGAAAGGCGATACTGCGGCTGCTGGGCAGAAAGGTATCCGCGTCGATCTCGCCTTCGAGCGGGAGCGTGGTCGCGCCGAGCGCCGCCTCGAAGATCGTGTGCGCGTCGGCCTGAAAGAAGCCACCGACCACTTCCAGCACGGGATTATCAATCAGCGGCTGCGTAAGCTGTTCAAGCCAGTCGCGCGCCAGAATCACGCCCGCGTCGGTCACAGCGATAATCTCACCGCGCGCCGCCTTGATTGCGCGGTTGCGCCCCGCGCTGATGTTGCAGCCCGGCTGTACAAACGTCCGCAGCGGCAGCCGATTTTCGTAGCTGCGCAGGAGGGCGAGCGTGTTATCGCTGCTGCCGCCGTCCACGATCACGACTTCATCGGGAAAGCGCGTCTGCGCCAGCAGCGAATCGAGCAGCGGGCAGAGACTCGCGCCCTCATTTAAGACGGTCAAAACGACGGAGATCACACTGACACGTCCGAGGTAAGCCCTTGAAGCCGCGCGGTATCCCAGCCCATCAGATCGCCTTCGGGCAGGTCGTTTACCCCTAAACGCTGCATGATGTGGAGACATTCCGAGCGGTGCAGCATGTCGTGGGTGATCACGTGACCAATCACGCCGCCATAGGTTTTCTGCTTTGGTGGATTATCGAGCACGTCCCTCCAGAGATCATCGAGCCGACCTTGCATCTCGATCTGGCGGGCAAAGGCGGCGAACTCCGCGTAACCGCGCTCCAGCCGATCTAGCAGTTCAGGAACCGAGTTCTGCCCTGTCATCGAGCGCGTGGGGCGCTCCATCATCAGGTCAGTCCACGTTTCGATATTGCCGATCATGTGGCTGAAGGTTCGGCGCAGCGTGCGCCAGCCGACATCGAACTCCCGATCCAACTGCTCGTCGCTCAAAGCGAGCGCGAGCGTCAGCACTTCGCGCGTTGTGTCGAGATCATGCCCCAACAGGCGATCCAGCAAATTCATGCTACCACTTGCGCTTTTCTTCAGAGCGATCTGTCGCCGGAGCCGGGTCGTAGGAGAGCGCCGAAATCTCCGCGCGCCACTCCGGGGTCATCTTCACGTCGAGCGCGGCGAGCGATGCTTCCAACTGCTCGACGCTGCGCGCCCCGATGATCGGCGCGGTCACGGCGGGGTTCGCCATCACCCACGCGACCGCCAGTGTCGCCGGAGCATAGCCTTTTTCCTGGGCGTAGGCCGTGAATCTTTCGGCGGTCTCGTAGTAGAAATCCTCGCCGTAGCGCACCGAGTACATCTTATTCTTGACCAGCCGCCCCTGATCTTCCTTGCTGGTCGTGCTGTATTTGCCCGTCAGCAAACCTCCACCCAGTGGGCTGTAGGGGATCACGCCCAGCCCTTCGGCCTGCGCCAGCGGCAGAATTTCGACCTCGGCCTGGCGCTTGACCAGGCTGTACATCGGCTGGAGGCACTCGAAGCGCGCCAGCCCTTCGTATTTCGCCATGCCCAGCGCCTTCTCGATCTGCCACGCCGCCCAGTTGCTCACCGCCGGATAGAGAATTTTCCCTTGATGCACCAGATCGTCGAGCGCGCGGACGGTTTCCTCTATCGGCGTGTCTACGTCGAAGCGATGGATGAAATACACGTCGATCCGGTCGGTGCGCAGGCGGCGCAGGCTGCTCTCAACCTGCTGCTGGATGTGGCGGCGTGACGTGCCGTACTGGTTCACGCCCTCGCCAACCGCAAAGCCGACCTTCGAGGTGATCACCAGTTCGTCGCGGCTCTCCTGAATCAGCCTGCCGAGGATTTCTTCGGAACGGCCTTTGGCGTAGCCGTTGGCGCAGTCGTAGAAGTTAATCCCGGCCTCGCGGCAGCGATGAAACATCCGCGCCGATTCCTGTTCGTCCGCCCCATCGCCGAGCGTCATCGTGCCAAAGCAAAGCTGCGACACCCGGACGCCCGTCCGTCCCAAGACACGATATTCCATCAGATGCTCTCCTATTTTCCAACCTGTATAGGATTCGTAGCTAAATAAGGGCAGGTCTTAGACCTGCCCCTACATCAAATTCGCTCTGGGATGAAGATCAGAGTTTAACGCAAATACAAGATTACCGGATCAAACTCACGCATTCCGGCGAAGTTGGTATCATTGGCATTGAGCGAGGCGTGAACTTCAACGTGGACGTGCGTGGCGGTCGAGTTGCCCGTGTTGCCGATCACGCCGATCTGCGCGTTCGGGCCGAGCGTTTGTCCCTGCTGCACCGTGACGGCGCTCATATGCCCGTAGATCACGAACAGATGCGCGCCGGGCATTCCCAGCGCGACCAGCCGCGCCTGCGTCGAGGCGGGGAGCAGATCGTTGGTGTAGCGGATGATCGGCGCGTTGCCGAAGCCGTTGCCCCAGGCCGGGTCGTTGAGCACCGCCGGGTCGTTGACCGGATGCCCCTGCTGAATCGAGCTGGGCGCGCCGACCGTACACTTGATGCAGGTCAGCACTTTCATGACCCAACCCCCTTTCGGCCCGCAGTAGATCGGCTGGCCGGGGTTAGCGCTGAAATCCCAGCCGAGATGCTGGTCAATCGACCCGTTCGGCTGTACGTCGTTCTGACCGCGCACCCACCAGTAATTACTGTGCAGCGGCGCGGGATACTCGTCGCCCTTGCTCAGGCCAAAGCGTGATCCATCGCCGCTGATGCTCAGGTAATCGGTGCGCGCCCAGCCACGACCTTCGGCGGACTGCACCAGCGCCCAGATATAGGCGGTATTCGGCTGCGGCTGCGCGCCGTTGATCGTCACCTGCTCGTGGTAAGCCAGCTTCGCAATCGGGTTGCCCGTCACTGGCGACGAGCGCATATTCAACCCCGCTGCCGCGATCACGGTCGCGGTCACGGTGGTGCTGGGCGGTGTAGGCGCGGGCGGTGGCGTCGGGGTCGGCGGCGTGGGGGCGGGGGGCGTCGGTGCCGGTGGCGTTGGCGTCGGTGGCGTGGGGGCGGGCGGTGTGGGGGCGGGTGATGTTCCGGTCGGCGGGAGCAGCTTGCGCGTCAGGCCGAAGGCGTAGGCTTGCTGTGACAGGTTGGGATAGCCGAAGCTCGTGCCGTCGCCAACAATCGAAACCAGATCATCGCGGATCCAGCCTGCCGACCCATTGGCGAACTGCACCTTGAACCACTGGTAGACTTTGCCGTTGAGCGCGTTGTTGGCCTGATCCGGCTGCACGTCGAGGATCGGCAGGTTGCCAACGCCGACAGCGGCCTGAAACAGCACCGTCGTGCCCGCGACCGTGCTCGGCAGCGCGCGCACGTTGACGGTCGTAATCGTACTGACGTTGGGGTTGCCCGTAATGTTGACGATAAAGTTCGAACCAGCCATCGTCTATGTCCTCACCAGTAAGCCACAAAGATAGTGCTGAGTTAAAAACGAAAACGTCTATCAGGCTCAGGATCAATTTTCGATCAAACGTTATCTTTCGTCATTATTTTGTCGTTTTTTTCTCAACCAGCAGTCTTCAGCATCGCCAGAGGCTCGAAGCCTCTGGCTAGGAATTCAAGCCCACTGAAGTGGGCTGGTTTGCAGCCATCTTTAGATGGCTTGGGTTGGTAGCCGGAGGTTTTGAACCTCCGGCGGGACAAAATCGACGTTATGTTTGTTTAAAGGTGATGCACTCAGCACGATTTTTACTCATTAGTCATCACTCATTACTTTGCCGCTGTACTGCTTCACCTGCCGGATCAGCCTTTCGTAATCCGTGTGCGCGCGATTGGTCAGCCCAATCACGCCGACGAAACCCTCGCCCGCGAATAAGCCCGTGAAGCGATATTGCAGTGGCAGCGACGGAATTACCAGCATCTTGCCCTCTGCCGGACGATAGCGCTGCCTGCCGACCAGCGCCCGCCGCCCCGATTCCGCGTCGCGGGTGGGCAGCAGCGGATAATCCTTGACCGCGCGAATCTCGTTCCAGCGGACGAAGCGTTCGCGCCAGATGCGCGGCTGAAGCGTAATGCCCTCCGCTGAAACGGTCACGGCGGGCGTGGCGCTCGTCAGCATCAGCACCGGGGCAGTCAGCCCCAGCGTGATTAGCCCGCTCACGAAAAAGAGCGGCAGGCCGACCAGCGCCAGCGCGATCTGCCCCAGCGCGGCGGCGATCATCACGACGATCAGCGCGACCCCGCCGTACTGCGCCAGCCGATCTGTCAGTGGATGCGGATGAACGTGAGTCGTCGAGGCCATCCCCATCCATCAATTCACCAGAATGTCGAACCAGTAATTGCCGGGCAGACCTTCCGCCAGCCAACCCGTCGTTCCGGTAGCGACCAACTGCACCTGCCACCAGTTGTAGCCATCGGCGCAGACCGCGTTGTCGTTGATCACCTCGAACTCGATGCCGTCGATCAGGTTGGTGATCACGGGCGCGTCCGAAGCGGGCGAAGAACGCAGGCGGCGCGGCACGCCATCCGTGTAGGTCACCGCAGCGAGCGTCCCCGTGTGCAGACGCAGCGGCGCGCGACACGGCAGCACGACGGGCGGCGCTGGAACACGCTCGATGTAATAATCGGTCGGGAAGCCCTCGGCAATCCAGCCCTGAACGTAGGTACTGCTGCTGCCGTAAGGCGCGCTGACCAGCCACCAGTTGATTTTATCGGCGCACTCCGGCCCGCCGATCACGTTGAGTGTTGCGCGCGCGTTGACCACCGTGATCGTGAGGCTGTCGTTGCCCGGCGACTGCCGCACCCGCGATCCGGTCACGGTGCGCAGTTGACCGCCGACCTGAATCGTATCCAATGGGGTGGAACAGTCGCTCGCCGGAGGCGGTGTTGTCGGCTTCAGATAATAATTGTTCGGCAGCCCTTCGATCACCCAGCCGCCGTTGCCGACGCCGGAGATTTCCCACCAGTTATAGCCGTTGGCGCAGACCGGGCCGCCGTCGAGATGCACCTGCACCTGATTCGGGTAATAGTTCATCAGCGGAGCCGAGCCGGAGGGCGCGCTGCGCACGTTGACGCCGCCGCGCAGCAGCACGTCGGTGCCGACCGTCAGCGTCAGCGGGATGAAACAGCCGTTGGCCTGCGGCGCGATCCCGGTCGAGGTCGGGGCTGCCGTCGCCACGATGATCAGGCCGGGCGTTCCCGTGAGTGTGGGCACCGGCGTAGCCGTTTGCGCGCTAGTCGGCGCTTCAATCACCAGCAGCGCGATGATCAGCACAAGCAGCAGACAGATCGAAAGTGTGCGCATCAGGAACCCTCCTCGTTGCTCTCCCATTGTAACCGATTCACGCCATCTGTGCCGATAAGCCGAGTATCCTATTCATTAAAACTGTCGGAGCATCAAGGGGAGAGGGGCAGCAGGGTCATCGCATCAAATTTCTGTTTGGGCCATAAAAGGTGAACGGGGTTTTGTAGGGACGGCATGAATGCCGTCCGCTACAACGGACGCGATCCATCGCGTCCCTATTCTCCACAAGCGAAGCGGCGGGAGAAGGGGCAGGGGATGAAGGCAAAACAACTTAACGGACGATTTTTAAGACGCCCTCTTAGCTGAACTCGCCTGCTTCGCTGACTGAGTGGAAGCCGACGCCCTCCGCCAACGAGATGTTCAGGTACCACGCATAAGTCGAGCGGGCGCGCACGACCGAGCCTTCGCCGCGCAGCCGAGCCACATCCGGGCGGTCGAAGCTGGCCGTCGCGGGTTCGAGGAAGATATTATGGATGCCGCGCCAGCCGCCTTCGTTCGGGAGCACGCCGAGATAGGGCACAGTTTTCACGGGAAACGACAGCGCCAGCGCGAAATCGCTCGCGTGATACTTCAGGCCGCACCAGCCCTCCGGCAGCGCGCCCTTGACGTAATACTTCTCCGATTTGCCGGTGCTGATTGGGCGCAGGCGGCTCAGGTCGCGCGCCGATCCGTCCGCCTGCGTGAACTGCGGCCAGGCTGCTTCAAGTCCGTAGCCACCCATCGATCCGCTGTGGCTGCATGAAACCACACGCTCGACTCCGGTTGGCAGCACCAGTTCAACGTTATCTTCCAGATTGATCATGGTATGCGCCGCCCAGAGGAACTGGAAATCGAAATCTGATAGATTGGTCAGCGTGTATTCCATCCGTAGAATGTGCGGCGCGGCGAAAAAAACCTGCTTGTCGAGCTTGTAGGGGAAGCGCACGCCGTAGGTGGACAGGGCAAGCTGATCGTTCTCGATCTTCGATCCCCAGGCGAGGCTCCAGACCTCGCCGTGATCGGCCATTTTTGTGCCCTGCCAGGGATAGGCTTCGTAATAGCAGGTGTCAATCGTCGGGAACATATCATCGAAGCCGGAGCATTCCGCCGATTCGTAATGCCCATCATACGGTTGCAGCAGATAGTTCGCGCTGGGATTCTGCACCATCAGCTCGCGGTTGAGCGGCTTGTAGACCAGCGAGCAGAGCTTCGCGCCAATCGTCGGTAAAAACTGTACCCGCAGCACGTCCGATTCGAGCGTTACAGCAGGTTGATCCTTATAGTGCGCGTTGTAAATCGTCACAGTGATAGCCCCTTAGCCTTGATCGATACCGTTAAAGCCCTCACCCTCAATCCCTCACCCTCAGGGCGAGGGACTTAAAAACTGAAACTTCGTTTCCCCCTTCTCCATAAGCGAAGCGACGGGAGAAGGGGCAGGGATGAGGGCTAAGGTTCACCCAGCCAGTCTTTCGGCTCCATCGTCCTGATTTGGTTGTCGGTGCTTGGCCTCTTATCGCTCACGCCGAGCAAAAGGCGCGCGCTGCTGCCGCCATCGACCAGCAAGACCTGCCCGGTCACAAAAGCCGACTCGTCCGCCGCGAAGAAGATTACCGCGTTGGCGATGTCTGCCGGGTAGCCGATTCGTCCCGCCGGAATCTCGTGATCGTGCTGATGCGGGTCGTGATTCGGATTCATCTCGATATACTTTTCCACCTCAATCGCCCCCGGCGCGATGCAGTTGACGTTAATGTGATAGTCGCCGAGTTCGATGGCAAGCTGGCGCGTCATGGCGTTGAGGCCGCCCTTCGCCGCCGCGTATGCCGTGATGCGTTGATAAGTCTGCAAGCTGTGAATCGAGCTAATGATGATGATCCTGCCGCCGCCATTAGGGATCATCGCTTTGGCCGCCGACTGCGCGCAGAAGAAATTGCCCTTCAGGTTCACGTCGATGATGAAATCCCACTGCTCCTCGGTCATTTCCAGAAATGGGATGTGCGGATCGACCCCGGCGTTGTTGACCTGAATGTCGAGGCGACCAAAGGTCTCGACGGTTTGATCGACCATCGCCTGCACCTGCGCCCCTTTGGAGACATCCGCCTGCACCGTGATCGATTTACGCCCCATGTCGCGGATTTGCGCCGCGACCGCTTCGGCTTTCGCCGCGACAAACGGAGCCGGGTAATTGACGACGACGTGCGCGCCTTCCTGCGCCAGCGCCAGCGCAATCCCTTTGCCGATCCCCTGACCCGCGCCTGTGACAATCGCAACCTTATTTTCGAGTCGCATCGATCTATCCTTCAAAGTTTAATTTGCCCAAGTGAATGTTATCAGCGGGAATGAGCATAACCCAGTCCACTGAAGTTCAATAATTTTAGACAGAATTGCCGTCACGAGTGGAGCGAATTTCGTAGGGACGAGACTTGTCCCGTCCGTTACGACGGCGTATTCAAGGGGCGCGGACGCGATCAATCGCGTCCCTACAGAAAAGCGAGAGCGAGACATAACACGAAAGGTACTCCCACACGGGATGGGGCTAAGTCCAGTTTTATGCTGAACATATTTGCTCGAAATAGTCGTGAATGTTATAGTCGGATTCTCGTCCATCACTGTCTGCAATTTGGTACCCTGCGCTTTACAGGCTCCTCGCAGCCTGAGTAAGAATGTCTCAGTTTACATTTGTAGGGGGAAATAATGAAACGCTTGCTCTTTTTGGTTCTCTTAACGTCACTGCTCGTCGTGGGCGTGATTCCCGCAGCGGCGCAGACCGCGCCGACCGGAGAATTCTCCGGCAACTGGCCGTACGTGCTGCCGCCCGATCACACGCTCAACTCGTTCGCGCCCAACGGCCTCGGCGACAACCTCGGCAGCCTGTTCGAGACCTACGTCGAACTGCCGTTTGCCATTTATCACTGGGCGGACGGCACCTACGAAGGTTTGCTCGCCTCGAAATGGGGCTTCACCGACGATAATAAGTCCTATACCGTCACGATCAAGGACGGCGCGAAGTGGAGCGACGGCAAGCCCGTCACCGCCGACGACGTGATCGACACCTTCGCGATTGGCCGCATCCTCGGCTGGACGGACTGGAACTATTTCTCGGATATTCAGAAGGTCGATGACCAGACTATCAAGTTCATCTTCAGCGGCGAGCCGTCGCTGGTCGCCGAGCGCCTGATCCTCAAGGACTACATCGCCTCGTCTGAAACCTACGGCGATCTGGCGAAGCGCGCCCTCGCGCTCGTCGCGGCAGGCAAGACCAGCGCTGATGACGACTGGAAGGCGCTTGCCACCGACATCAACAACTTCAAGCCGGACGCGCTGATTTCGAGCGGCCCGTACATTTATGCGCTGAGCGACGTAGGTGCGGCCTCGATGACGCTCCACTGGCAGCCGGACAGCCTGTATTCGAGCACCGTCAAGTTCGGCTCGATCAAGATTTGGCAGGGCGACACCGAGCTTTCGACCCCGCTGGTTCTGAGCGGCGAAGAAGCCCACTCGACCGACGTGTTCCCGCCCGCGACGATTGACCAGTTCAAAGCGCAGGGCATCCGCACGATCACCATTCCGCGCGGCTACGGCCCGGCGCTGCTGTTCAATGACGGCATCGCGCCCTGGAACATCAAGGAAGTTCGTCAGGCGGTCGCGCTGGTGATCAACCGCGATCAGAACGCCTTCCTCACGGGCGCGGGCGCGACGGGCACGGTCTATATGTCCGGCCTGCTCGACGACAACGTGCCGCAACTGCTCCCGGCGGACGTGATCGCCAAGCTGGATAAATATTCCTTCGATACTGACCGCGCCTCCACGCTGATGCAGCAGGCAGGCTTCACCAAGAACAGCGATGGCAAGTGGGCGGATAAAGACGGCAAGACCATCAGCGCCGATTTCGAGTTCCCGGCGGAATTCGTGGACTTCTCGGCGGCGGCGCAGGACGCGATTCAGCAGATGAACGCCTTCGGCTTCGACATCACCGCCCGCGCGATTACGCCGTTCTCGCAGGTCGTCACCGACATCCGTTCCAGCAACTTCAGCCTGTCGATTTGGAGCTGGGCGAGCCAGTCGCCGTTCGCGGCAGCGCAGTTCTTTGGCCCGCTTCAGCGCTTCAACATGGGGCACCAGCCCTCGGCTGACCAGAACGGCATCGACTTCAACATGAAGTTCAACTGGAACGGTCAGGACATCGACCTGGACGACATGATCACCCACGCCAGCGACGGTCTCGACACCGCCACGCAGCAGCAGCGCGCGGGCGCAGTCGCTCAGGTGATCAACGACGAAATGCCGTTCATCCCCCTGAACGTCGAGCAGAGCGTCGAGCCGGTCAACGAAAAGCTGATCTCCGGCGCGCCGCAGGACGGCGACCCAATCCTGAAGAACCCGACGGGCAGCGATCACTGGATCATCATGTACCTGCTCAACGGCAAGCTGACTCCGGCCAGCTAATCCGATCTTTCCGTGTTATAACCGTAGGGCGGACGTGCCTGCTGCGCAGGCTTAGTTCCGCCCTTTTTGTCGATAGAGCGGTTAGCGATTAGCGGTTAGCGGTTCGCAAAGACAAGGTATTGGGTTTTAGACGTTATTTGAAAAGCCCTCACCCTAAATCCCTCTCCCTCAGGGCGAGGGACTTCAAACCCCGAAGCCATGTTTTCCCTTCTCCCTCAGGGAGAAGGGGCAGGGGATGAGGGCTAAGAACCAAAACCAACAACTAAAATCCCGTCTTTGCTGATAGCTGACTGCTAAAAGCTGACCGCTGAAGAACAAGGCTCGCTGTATGACCGCCAACGCACAACCGCAGCCCGCGACCGAGGAGCAGCGCTCCCCGGTCAGCGTGCGCAGTCGGCTGTGGAAACTCCGCAAGAATTACACCGTGCGCGTGCTGGCTCAGGCGCTGCTGACCATCTGGGCGGTGACGACCTTCACCTTCTTCCTGATCCGCCTGATGCCGGGCAACCCGCTCGACGTGAAAATCGACCAGTTGCAGCGCACGCAGAATATTACTTACGAGGAAGCCGCGTCGCGGGCTTCGCTGCTGTTCGGCTACGATCCCAACCAGCCGGTTGGCACCCAGTATCTCAACTACGTGGGCAAGCTGCTGCACGGCGACCTCGGCATGTCGATCACCTCGCCGGGAGTCACGGTCAGCGACGAAATCCTGACCTATCTGCCCTGGACGCTCTTTTCCGCTGGACTTGGCGTGCTGATCAGCTTCACGCTCGGCATGATTCTTGGCCTGGCGATGGCTTACTGGCGCGGCGGCGTGCTCGATAACGCGCTGACGGTGGTCGCATCGATCTTGTACGGCGTGCCCGACTACATCATCCCGCTGCTGCTGATCATCGTGGTCGGCGTGCAGTGGGGCTGGTTCTCGCCGGGGCAGATGCGCGGCGGCGTCGATCCGACGATCACGCCCGGTTTCACGCCCGAATACATCGGCAGCATCCTCAAGCTGGCGATATTGCCGGTGCTGACCTACGTGCTCGCTTCAGTTGGCGGCTGGATGCTGACCATGAAAAGCAGCACCTTAGCCACGCTGGGCGAAGATTACATCAACGTCGCCAAAGCGCGCGGCCTGAGCGAATGGCGCATCCTGACCGGATACGTCGGGCGCAACGCGCTCCTGCCGCTCGTCACGCGGCTAGCAATCAGTATCGGCTTTATCGTCGGCGGCAGCATCGTCGTCGAGGAATTGTTCCAGTATCCGGGGATTGGTCGTAACCTCCTGCGCGCGATCAACGCCCGTGACTACACGACCATGCAGGGCATGTTCATCGTGATCACGATTGCGGTCGTGCTCTCGAACGTGCTGGCGGATTTGCTGTTCGGCGTGCTTGACCCGCGCGTGCGCCTCGGCGACGAGGATGAAGCATGATCGGCTTCGCCACCGTCGCTTCGCCCGTTGGCTTCCTGATCGGTCTGCTCGTCGGGCTGATTCCGCTCGGCTTCGCCGTCCGCTATCGCCAGTGGCGCGCCGGAGTGCTCGGCTATATCGCCTGTGTGCTGGCGGGCTTCGGCTGCGGCTTGATCGGCGGCGTGCCGATGATGATTCTGGCGACGGCAGTCGTGATCTCGTATGCCTACGTCAACAAGCAAGACCCGTTCACCTCGCGGGCGGCGCTCGAAGAAGTCAGCTTCACCGAAACCAACCGCGAATACGTCACCCGCCAGATGGCGGCGCTCGGCAATGCGCTGCGCTCGACCGGACGGATGCTCGTGCGCAACAAATCGGGCTTCCTCGGCTTCCTCGGCATCCTCTTTTTCGTCGTCGTGCTGACCTTTGGCCCGCTGTTCATCCCGCTGGAATCGCAGCCGCAGTTCAGCCGCCGTCAGCCGGGCGCGACCACGCTGTTCGCGGGGCCGTCGGCGCAGTTTCCACTCGGCCTCGACTGGCAGGGACGCAGCGTCCTCTCGCAGATGGTCTACGGCGGGCAAACGCTGATTCTGACCTCGATTCTGGCGGGCTTGTTTGCCACGATCATCGCCGTTGTGCTCGGCTCGATGGCGGGGCTGCTCGGTGGGATTATCGATCAGATACTCTCGGCGATCTCGAATTTCATCCTGACGATTCCGCAAACGCCGTTGCTGCTGGTGCTGGCGGGCTTAATCAAGCTCGATAACAACGTGCTGCTGGCGCTGCTGTTCGCGGCGCTCAATTGGCCGGGGCTAATGCGCGCGATCCGAGCGCAAGTCCTGAGCCTGCGCGAACGCGATTACATCGAGGCGGCGATTGCGCTCGATCTGGGGACGTGGCACATCATTTACCGCGAAGTTTTCCCGAACATGATCAGTTACATCGCCGTCAACATGATTTTCTCGATCCGCGCGGCCATGTACAATCTGGTGCTGCTGGTGATCCTCGGCCTCGTCCCACTCAAGGAGCCGGATTGGGGCGTGATGATCTTTCTGGGACGGCAGCAGGGCGCGTTGTTCAATCCCGCCGCCTCTGCCATGATGATGGCGCCGATTGCCGCGATTGCGATTTTCCAACTGTGCCTGATCCTGTTCACCCGCTCGCTCGAAGAAATTTTCAATCCGCGCCTGCGCAGTGGATTGTGAGGCTGCCGCATGGCGATCAGCGATAAAGTCGTTCTCAAAGTCCGCGATCTTGATGTCAGCTATCTGGATCGGCGGGGGCGTGTGCGGGCGGTCGTTGATGTCTCGTTCGATCTGCATGAAGGCGAAACGCTGGCCTTCATCGGTGAATCAGGCTGCGGCAAATCGACGCTCAACCTCGCGCTGATGCGGCTGCTGCCCTCGACCGGACGGGTGGATCGCGGCAGCGTCCTCTACACCAACCGCGAAGGCCGCACCGACGACGTGCTCAAGCTGGAAAAATACGCGCTGCGCCAATTTCTGTGGGGCGAATGCGCGATGGTCTTTCAGGGCGCGTTGAACTCGCTCAACCCGGTGCTGCGTATCTCCGACATGATCTACGATACCGCCGATGCCCACCAGATGCCACGCAAGGTCGCGGAGAAGCGCGCCTTTGAACTGTTCGAGCGCGTGCGGCTCGATCCGGCGCGGGTGTTCAAATCGTACCCGCATGAACTCAGCGGCGGGATGCGTCAGCGCGTGCTGCTGGCGACGAGTCTGCTGCTTCAGCCGCAGGTCGTCATCATGGACGAGCCGACCACCGCTGTCGATATTCTGACGCAGCGCTCGATTCTGGATGTACTGAAGGAAATCCGGCAGGAACTCAATTTCAGCACGATCTTCATCAGCCACGATCTGGCTGTTGCCGCTGAAATCGCGGATCGGATCGCCACGATGTACGCGGGCAGCATCGTCGAAATCGGCCCGGTCGATGACGTGTTCTACCATCCGCGCCACGCCTACACGCTGAGCCTGCTCAATGCCGCGCCGCGCCTCAGCACCGGGCGCGAAGAACTCGACAGCATCCCCGGTTCGCCGCCCGACCTGATCAACCCGCCGTCGGGCTGCAAATTTCACCCGCGCTGCTCGTTCGTCATGGACGTGTGCAAGGCCAAAGTGCCGGAGTTGGTCGAGGAAGCGCCGGGACATCAGGTCGCCTGTTTCGCTTCCGATCAGGTCGTGGAGGCGGCGCGCAAACTATGAAATATCCACACACGAACGACATGCGAATAACGAGGATTCATGTAGGGGCAGACCTATGTGTCGGCCCTGATTTGGGCGCACACATAGGTGCGCCCCTACAAAAGCCATCGTTGGACGATAGCACAATGAGTCTGGTACAGCGATGACCGAACAGCCAATTGTCGAACTGCGCCACGTCAAGCGGCGCTTTGTCAAGGATGGGCAGGTCGTCCCGGTCATTCAGGATGTTGACCTGTCGATCTACCCGCAGGAAATTCTCTGCATCGTCGGCGAATCGGGCTGCGGCAAAACCACGACGGGCAAGATGATCGCTGGCCTGCTCGATCCCTCCGATGGCGAAATTCTGGTCGATGGCAGCCCGCTCGACTCCTACAAGGGATCGAAGGCCGCGACGCTGCGGCGCTCGCTGCAAATCGTCCATCAAGACCCGTTCGCCTCACTCAACCCGGCGCACACCATCGAGCAGATTTTGAGCTTTCCGCTCAAACGGCATCATCTCGTCAAGGGGCGCGACGGCCTGCGGCGGCGCATCTGGGAACTGCTGACGATGGTCGATCTGACGCCGCCGGGCGACATCGTTCACAAGTATCCGCACCAACTGAGCGGCGGGCAGCGCCAGCGCGTCAGCATCGCCCGCGCGCTGACCGTGCAGCCACGCCTGATCGTCGCGGACGAGGCCGTCAGCATGGTCGATGTGAGTATCCGCATTGGCATTCTGAAGATGCTCATGCGCCTGCGCGACGATCTCAAGGTGGCGGTCGTCTTTATCACCCACGATCTGGCGCTGGCGAAGTATTTCGCGTGGGAGGGGCGGATCGCGGTGATGTATCTGGGGCGGATCGTCGAGATTGGCGCAACGCCGGACGTGATCGCCAATCCGCAGCATCCGTATACCCGCGCGCTGGTCGCCGCTGTGCCGGAAGCCGATCCCGAACGCACGCGCGAGAAGCGTCCTGTGCTGCTGCGCTCCGACGAAATCCCCAAGCTGTCCGATATTCCGCCGGGCTGCGCCTTTCACCCGCGCTGCATCTTTTTCCAGCCGGGTCTCTGCGATGTGCAAATCCCGCTCTTAGAGAAAGCGCCCGACGGCGGTGATCAGGTCGTCGCCTGTACACCGCTCACGCGCGCGGGCAAGCTGATCCCCTATGCCGAGCCGTCCGGCGCTCCATGAATCGGGATTATTTCAAGGGCTTTGTGCGCGTCGGCATTTTCATCGGCGGGACGGCGCTGGTGCTGCTGCTGTTCGAGCCGCGCGACCGCCCGGAATGGACGGTCAGCCTGTGCAGCGTGCTGATCGGCGCGGCGATTGTGCTCGGCGCGTTCGCGCTGGATCGGTTCATGAAATAGCTTAAATGGTATTCCGTAGGGGCGACCTGCCAGGTCGCCCCTACACAGAACACGACAACTGGGCATTTGGCGGTTGATTTGCTTTCGTAGGGGCGTTCCATGGAACGCCCTTACACAGAAAAACGACGCGGCTTTGGCATAAAGGAAATTGGATTGATGGACTTGCACGACAAAATCGGGCAGATGCTGATGGTTGGTTTTCACGGGCTGGAAGCGCC
>DASZXN010000596.1:0-9849 GCA_035545875.1 Phototrophicaceae bacterium | reverse complement strand
GCCGCGCGCTTCGCCGATCCGAATCTGGGGCGACCGGGCGTACTGCATGGCGCGCGCTCGTTCGTGCTGCAAAACGAGGACGGCCAGATTTTGAACACGCACAGCATCTCCGCCGGGCTGGATTACGCCTCGGTGGGGCCGGAGCATTCGTATCTGCGCGCAGGCGAGCGGGCGTTTTACACCTACGCGACTGACGACGAAGCGCTCGATGCGCTGCAAACCCTGAGCAAGCTCGAAGGCATCATCCCGGCGCTCGAAAGCGCGCACGCTGTCGCCGAAGCAATCAAACGCGCACCGACGATGCCCAAAGACTCGATCCTGCTGATCAACCTGTCGGGGCGCGGCGACAAGGATTTGGATACGGTGATCAAGGCGCTGGACAGCCAATGATCCCGCAGAAACATATGGTGTCAGTCATTCCAGTGAATCAGCGCGGCGAGATTCTGCTGCAACAGCGTGATCACGCGCCGGGGATTCGCTATCCCGGCCTGTGGACGATCTTCGGCGGCGCGGTCGAGCCGGAAGATGCTGATTACGAGGCGGCAATTCACCGCGAAATCCGTGAGGAACTCGACATCGATTTCCCGGTCGAGCATTGGCTCGATTATCGCTGTCCCGTGCGCAGCATCCCCGGCGAACTGGACGTGATCGTTCACGTATATACCGGAAGTTTGGATCACCCGCTGGAGCGCCTGACGCTCTACGAAGGGGAGGCGATGGGCTGGTTTGATATGGCAGGCGTTGAAGCACTCGAATTTGGCTTCGAGAAGAAGCCGATTGTGCAGCGCTTTCTACGCGAACGGCAAACCTCGTGACGAATGTCTGTTTGGCGATGGCTTGGATGCCGCGCGGCGAACAGGAGCGCTTTCTGCGCTTCTATCCCGCGCTTCAGGCGATTTATCAGCAGATTGTCGTTGCCATGCCCAGCGATGTGGATTCGGCGGTCGTGGATCGGATAGGCACGCTGCCGGGATTAACCCTCGTGAGCCGCAACTGGGTATCGGGGCGGCACGTCGTTATCGAGGAAGCTCTGCAAGTAGGCGCGGATTTCGCGCATTACGTCGATGGCGACCGCCTGATCCGCTGGATCGAAACGCGCCCGGACGAACTGCGGCAGGTCGTTGAGCGTATCCAGCAGACGGATTGTCTGGTACTGGCGCGGACGGAAATGGCATTCAATACGCATCCACTGGCACAGCAGCAAACCGAGCGCATGTCGAACGGGGTTTGCTCGCACCTGCTCGGCAGGTCGCTGGATTTCTCGGCGGGATCAAAAGCCTTCAGCCGCGCCGCTGGCGAATTTCTGCTGCGCAACAGTCTGCCAGGGAGCGTGATGGGCACGGATTCGGAATGGATCATCCTGCTTCAGCGCGGTGGCTTTCGTATCGATCAAATGGAAGTTGATGGCCTCGACTGGGAGACGGCGGATCGCTACCTCGATCATGCCGCAGATGTGGAGACGCAAAAACGTAGCGCCGACAACTATGATGCCAACCCGCAAAGTTGGTCATTTCGGGTGCAGGTCGCGCAGGAGATCATCGACGCGGGCTATGCAGCGCTCGCTCGACCGCTGATTATGGAGAAGGAAGCATGACGCAGACAAGAACCGGATTAGACAAGCTCGCGGCGATGTTCGCGCAGGCGAAAGCGCAGCCGCGCGCCGCCTTTTTGCCCTATTTCCCGATTGGGTATCCGACCTATGCGGAGTCGCTCGATGCAATCGCGGCGATGGCAGCGGAAGGCGTCGATGGCTTCGAGATCGGTATGCCGTTCAGCGATCCGCTCGCCGATGGCCCAGTGGTTCAGGCCGCTACGCAGATCGCGCTGGAAAATGGCACAACGGTGCGCAAGTGCATCGGCGCTGTGCGTGAACTGCGCGCGCGGGGTGTGACCCAACCGATGCTGCTGATGGGCTACATCAATCCGCTTCTGAGCTATGGGATCGAGAAGTTTGTTCAGGATGCGCAAGCCGCCGGAGCGGATGGCCTGATCGTGCCGGATTTGCCGCCGGAAGAAGGCACGACGATTGACGCAGCCTGCGCGAACGCGGGGCTGGCGCACGTCTATATGCTCGCGCCGACCAGCAACGCCGCACGGATCGAACTGGTCGGGCAGCACGCAACCGGCTTTATCTACGTCGTCACGTTCATTGGGATCACAGGCGTGCGCGCGGAACTACCCTCCTATCTGACTGAGTTCATCGCGCGGCTGCGGGCACAGATCAAGGACACGCCGCTGGTGATGGGCTTCGGCATCAGCAAGCCGGAGCAGGCGCGGCGCATGAATGATCTGCTGGATGGCTTCATCGTCGGCAGCGCGCTGGTGCGCGTAGGCAAAGAAGGTGTCGAACCTGTGCGCGAACTGACGCGCAGCCTGCGGCAGGCGTTGGATTGACAACCGCGCGCAGCGTAGGGGCGAAGCATGAAGGTGTCTAAAAAGTCGTCCATTCAGTCATGCTGCCCTCATCCCCCGTCTCCTTCTCCCGCCGCTTCGCTTATGGAGAAGGGGTGCAAGTCCCACGCGCTGAGGGAGAAGGATTGAGGGTGAGGGCTTTTTCAACACCCCCATGCCTCGCCCCTACACAGAACCCCGCTCGCCGGATGAACAGCTATCGGCGTTTTTGTGGAAACGCTGAATTTTCGGCGCGTGAAATCCTGTTTATTACGATGGTTCGTCACACTTTTGCGAATCTGTTGACAGGCTTTCTCGAAACGTGCTATGCTCTGCGCTAGTCACCAGAAAGCGAAAACGCGCGCCATGCTTGCCAACCGGTCGTTCTACTTTTATTACTACTTTTACTTTAGCGACATAACACCGGGTCGAGCATTGCGTGCTGTGTAAGTAACAACAACTTCGGGATAACGAAGGGCGCAGAGCAAAGCTCCGCGCCCTTTTTATTTGTTTGCACAGGAGGAAGCGATGCAATTTCGAGGACTGCGCGGGGCGACGACCGTCGAGGAAGACAGCGCCGAGGCGATCTGGGCGGCCACGCGCGAACTGATGCGGGCGTTGATCGAGGCTAACGAGATCGTCGAAGACGACGTTGCCAGCGTAATCTTTACCACCACGCCTGACCTGACGGCTGCCTATCCCGCGAAGGCCGCGCGCGATATGGGCTGGAGCCAGGTGGCGCTGATCGGCTGTCAGGAGATGGACGTTCCCGGCGGACTCAAGCGCTGTGTCCGCGTGCTAATCCACTGGAACACGGCTAAGAGCAATGCCGATTTGCGCCATATCTACCTGGGTGGGGCAGTCGTGCTGCGGCCTGAGCGGGCGCTGCCGAGCAATGGCAAGCAGCAGTGAAGAAGAATTAGTTCTTAGTTGTTGGTTTTTAGTTAAAGACCTTGCATGTCAGAGGATTAAGTTTTTACCAATCACTAAAAACCAATCACCAACAACCAAAGCGAATCTACGGAGAGAAGAACATGATCGTCGTAATGAAGAAGGACGCGAGCGCCAGCGACATTTCCAGCGTGGTCGAGCGGGTCAAGACGGATGGCTATAAGCCGCATCTCTCGGAAGGCGATGAGCGCACGATTATCGGCTTGGTCGGCGAAAGCCCGACGCCGCTGCGTGAGGACAACTACAGCTCGATGCCGGGCGTCGAGAAGGTCATGCGCGTCTCCGTGCCGTACAAACTGGCGAGCCGCGAATATCATCCCAACGATACGCTGGTCGCGCTCAACGGATCGAAGGCCGGGGCGAACAAGGTGCTGGTGATCGCGGGGCCGTGCGCGGTCGAGAGCCGCGAGCAGGTGATCGAGACGGCCTGCGCGGTCAAGGAAGCCGGGGCGACAGCGCTGCGCGGCGGCGCGTACAAGCCGCGCACCTCGCCCTACAGTTTCCAGGGGCACGGCGAGGATGGTCTCAAGTGGCTGGTCGAGGCGCGCGAGCGCACGGGCTTGCCGATTGTCACCGAGGTGATGGAACCGGGCTTAGTCGAGATGGTCGGTGAATACGCCGACGTGCTGCAAATCGGCGCGCGCAACATGCAGAACTTCCCGCTGTTGAGCGCGGCGGGCGCGAGCCAGAAAACCGTCCTGCTCAAGCGCGGCATGGCGGCGACGATGGAAGATTTGCTCATGTCGTCCGAGTACATTCTGGCGCAGGGCAACAATCGCGTCATGATCTGCGAGCGCGGCATTCGCACTTTCGAGAAATACACGCGCAACACCTTCGACATCAACGCCATTCCGGTGCTCAAGGCGCGCACGCACCTGCCCGTGATCGCCGATCCGAGCCACGCCGTCGGTTATTCGGAGTTTGTCCCGCAGATCGCGCTGGCGGCGATTGCGGCGGGCGCGGACGGCCTGATCGTCGAGGTGCATCCCGATCCGGCGCACGCCATGTCCGATGGTCGCCAAAGCCTGACCTACGACGGCTTCCGCAAGATGATGGCAGCGGTGCGGCAGGTCGCCCAAGCGGTAGGCAGGACAGCTTGAGCGCAGACTTTAGCAACCGCCACTTTGTGGCGCGCCATCTGGCGGTGGTCGGTTTAGGCTTGATGGGGGGATCGCTGGCGCTGGCGCTGCGTCCCTATGCGGAACGGATTACAGGGGTCGATCCGAATCCTCAGACCCGCGAGTACGCGCTGGCGCATGGCGTGGTCGATGCGGCCACCGACGATCTCAAGGCGGGTGTCGAGGACGCTGACGTGGTGATCTTGGGCGCTCCCGTGCGGGCGATTATCGCCATGCTCGATCAGCGCATCGGCTCGTATCTGCGCTCAAACACGCTGCTGATCGACATCGGCAGCACGAAGGCCGACATTTGCGAGGCGATGGGACGCCTGCCGATTGGCATTCAGGCGATTGGCGGGCATCCCATGACGGGCAAAGAGTCGAGTGGCGTAGAAGTGGCCGATGGGGCGCTTTTTCACAACCGACCGTTTGTCTTGTGCGCTTCGCGGCGCACCACGCCCGCGACGCGGGATCGGGCGGTGGCGCTGGCGCTGGCGGTCGGCGCAGCGCCGATTGAGATGGACGCACATCGGCATGATCGGGTCGTGGCGGCGATCAGCCATCTGCCCTACTTGTTGAGCGCGGCGCTGGTGGCGACGGTCGCGCAGCAGGCCGAGCAGGATGATGCGGTCTGGCAGTTGGCGGCGGGCGGCTTCCGCGACACCTCACGGCTGGCGGCGCAGGATTTGAATATGGCTGGCGATTTTCTCAGCACGAACACGCAGGCGGTAGCGACGCTGTTGGCCTATTTTCGGATGCAGCTCGCAACGCTCGAAGCCAGCCTGATTGCGCAGGAGAACGGCAAGCTGATCGATCTGCTGCGCCCAACCCGTGAAGCCCGAATCGCGTGGGGCAAGCAGGACGAAGCGAGAAGGAACGGAAGTAAGTAAACGAAGTGATGAGTAACGAGTAATGAGTAATGAGCAAAAGCGAATCCGAGTTCTTGGCTCATTACTCATCACTCATCACTCATTACTATAAATTCAACCTTGAGATGACTTAATGAGGGAAACCTATGGCAACTGATTGCTTCGTAGTCAATCCCGGCAACGGGCTGAATGGGACGACAACTGTCCCTGGCGACAAATCGATGTCGCACCGCGCGGTGATGTTCGGGGCGCTGGCGCAGGGCGTCACCCACGTGCGCAAGTGGCTGCCCGCAGGCGACACACTCGCTTCGCTGGGCGCGATCCGCGCGCTGGGGGTGGAAATTGAACGCGAGGGCGAAGGTGAACTGACGATTCATGGCGGTCAGCTTCACGAGCCGCAGGACACGCTCGATCTGGTCAATGCGGGCACTGGGATTCGGCTCTTGACTGGCATTATGGTCGGGCAGCCGTTTCCGAGCGTCCTCGACGGCAGCGAGCAGCTTCGTCACCGTCCGATGAATCGCATCATCAACCCGCTGCGGCAGATGGGCGCGGAGATTTCCGGCGTCAATGGCTGTGCGCCGCTGACCGTCAAGCCTGCCACGCTGCACGGCATTCACTACGACATGCCCGTCGCCAGCGCGCAGGTCAAAAGCTCGCTGCTGCTGGCAGCGCTGTTCGCGCAGGGGCCAACCGTGATCACCCAGCCGGGGCCAGCCCGCGATCACACCGAACGGATGATGCAGGCGATGGGCGTTGATCTGGTGATGCAGGGCAATACGGTCACGCTCGTGCCCGGCAATCCGTTGAAGCCGATGGATTTCACCATACCCGGCGACGCATCGTCCGCAGCCTTCCCGGTTGTCGCCGCACTCATCGTTCCCGGCAGCGACATCACGCTGACCAACGTCAACCTGAATCGCACGCGCACAGGTATTTTCGAGGTGCTGCAAGCGATGGGCGCAGATTTGACGATCACCGAGACAGGCACGGAAGCAGGCGATCCGGTCGGCACAATTCGCGCGAAATACAGCCAACTCAAGGGCGTGACCGTTGGCGGCGAGGTGGTCGTCCGCATGATCGACGAATTTCCGATTTTCATGGTGGCAACCTTGTTCGCGGAAGGCGAAACCGTCGTGCGTGACGCCGAAGAACTGCGCGTCAAGGAGACGGATCGGCTGGCGGTAATGACGGCGGAACTGGTCAAGTTCGGCGCGCAAATCACCGAGACGAAGGATGGCTTCAGCGTCAAAGGCGTGCAGACATTGACCGGAACGACGGTCGATGGGCACGACGATCACCGCCTGTCGATGAGCCTCGTCGTCGCAGGGCTGGCGGCGCAGGGGGAAACGACTGTCCTCGACGCCGAATGTGCTGCCGACTCGTTCCCCGGCTATGCCGAGACGATGGTAGCACTGGGCGCGGACGTGGTCGTGCGCGACCTGCGAGTCGAAGCATGACCAGGCGCGTCGGCGTGATCGGCTGGCCGATTGAACACAGCCTCAGCCCGGCGATGCACAACGCCGCGTTCAAGGCGCTCGGCATGGACTGGGAATACGACAAGTACGCCATTCCGCCGGACATCGTGAAACTGAGCCTCAGCGAGTTCCGCGATGCCGGATTCATTGGCCTGAACGTGACCGTGCCGCACAAGCAGGCGGTGATGCCGTTCGTCAGGCCGGACGAGATTGCGCGGGCAGTGGGGGCGGTCAATACGATTACCTTCCCGAATAAGGGGACAAATACCGACGTTGCCGGGTTCATGAGCGACCTGACGGAAAATGGCGTAGACACAGGCGGTCGGAGCGTTGTCGTGCTCGGAGCCGGAGGCGCTGCCCGTGCAGCCGTATACGGTTTAGCAGGCGCTGGCGCGCACATTGTGATCGTCAACCGGACGCCGGAACGTGCGCAGGCATTGATCGACAGCCTGCGCGTGCCTGCCACCGTTGGCGACGTGAATGCGGTGGCTGATGCTGATTTGATCGTCAACTGCACGTCGGCGGGCATGTCGCCCAACGTCGATGCGTCACCGCTGCCTGACGATGCGCCGCTCAAGCCGGGCGTGATCGTCTACGATATGGTCTATCGGCCTGCCAAGACGAAGCTGATGGGGCAGGTCGAGGCGGCGGGTGGGCGCGCGATTGGCGGGCTGGGAATGCTGGTGCGGCAGGGCGCGGCGGCCTTCAGGCTGTGGACGGGCGTCGAGCCGCCGATTGACGTGATGCTGGCGGCGGCGCAAAAGGAATTAGAAAAAAGATGAACCGCCAAGACACCAAGATCGCCAAGAATTTCAATATCCGGCGGGCGACGATTGACGATGCCGAACTGCTGGCGCGGCTGAACGAGCCAGTCCAGCAGATTCACTACGAAGCCCGCCCGGACATTTTCAAACCGCCGGCATCCACGCCGGCATTAATCGCTGACTTTCGGGATCATTTGGCGCAGGACGACGTTTGTGTCTTCATTGGAGAGGCAGATGGTGAGCCAATCGGGTATATTCTGGCTCTGATCAGAGAACGGCTCGAAAATCCCTATTGCTATGGTCGGCGTGAGCTGCTGATTGATCAGATTTCGGTCAATCCTGAGCAGCGCAGCCGAGGTTATGGCGAACAACTGATGCGGCATGTCTATGCGCTGGCAAAGTCGCTCGATATTCAAACGGTGATGATCGGCGTGTGGGCATTCAACGAGCGGGCGATCCATCTTTATGAGAAGCAGGGTTTTACAGCGCGCGATATTCATATGGAACTGCATCTGGAGCAGACATGATCCGATTTTTGACTGCGGGTGAAAGTCACGGGCCGAACCTGACGGCCATCCTCGAAGGGATGCCTGCGGGTCTGCCGCTGACGGCGGAAGATATTAATCGGGAACTGCGCCGCCGTCAGGAAGGCTACGGCGCGGGCGGGCGTATGAGCATCGAGAGTGACACCGTGCAGATTTCGTCGGGCGTGGTCGGCGGGTTCACGACGGGCGCGCCGATTGCGATGGTGGTCGAGAACCGCGACTACAAGAACTGGCGCGAGAAGGACATCAAGCCGATGACCACGCCGCGCCCCGGTCACGCCGATTTGACGGGTGCGATCAAGTACGGCTACCGCGAACTGCGCCTGCCGCTCGAACGCGCCAGCGCCCGCGAAACCACGATGCGCGTGGCGGTCGGAGCAATCCTCAGGAAGATGCTGGCCGAGTTCGGCATCGTGATCGGCGGCTACGTCGTCCAGATTGGCGACGTGGCGGCGGACAATCTGCCCGATGATTTGATCGAGCGGATCAACGCGGCGGAGCAGTCGGACGTGCGCTGCCCCGATCCGGCGGCGGCGGAACGGATGCACGAGGCGATCCATCAGGTCAAGGTCGATAAGGACACGCTCGGCGGGATTATGGAAGTGGTCGCGCTCAACGTGCCGCCGGGACTGGGATCGCACGTCCATTATGATCGGCGGCTCGATGGGCGCATCGTCGCGGCGATGGTCAGCGTCCACGCGATGAAGGGCGCGGAGATTGGCTCGGCCTTCGAAAACGCGACCAAGCGCGGCTCACAGGTTCACGACGAGATCGCACTCGGCATTGGCGACCGATTGATCCGCAAAACGAATCGCGCAGGCGGGCTGGAAGGCGGGATCACGACGGGCGAACCCGTCGTCGCGCGGGTGGCGATGAAGCCGATCTCGACGGTGATGAAGTCGCTCGGCTCGGTCAATCTGGCGACCGGGCAAGCAGAGGCGACGACCTACGAGCGCAGCGATTTCTGCGCCGTGCCGCGCGCTGTGCCAATTTTAGAGGCGATGATGGCAATCGTGATCGCGGACGCGCTGCTGGAAAAGCTGGGCGGCGACAGCATGGAGGAAATGCGCCCGCGCTTCGACTCGCTGCGGCAGGCGCGGCTGGAAGACCTGCCGATGGACAACGTGGAGTGGCGCTTTGGCTACCCCTGATCAGGCGAAACACGACGAGCGCAACATTGTCGTCACGGGGTTCATGGCGACAGGCAAGACGACGGTTGGGCGTTACATTGCCTCGCTGATCAAGCGGCGCTTCGTCGATGCCGACGACGTGATCATCGAGCGCGCCGAGATGAGCATCCCGGAGATGTTCGCCGTCAAAGGCGAAGCGGCCTTTCGCGCGCTGGAAAAGGAAGTCTGCCGCGATCTGACGGCGGAACGCGGGCTGGTGATCGCTACGGGCGGCGGGATGCTGGTCGATTCTGAAAACCGCCGTTGGATGCTCGACAGTGGCTTCGTCGTCTGCCTTGATGCTGACCCGGAGGTGCTGGACGCGCGCTTGTCTGGGGCGACAGATCGTCCGCTGGCAGGCGACTGGCGGGCGCTGCTGGAAAAACGGCACGCGGTTTACGCCGAAATCCCCATACACGTCGATACGTCAGACAAAACGCCTGCGGTGCTGGCACAGGAGATCATTGGATTATGGCGAGCATCGCGGTAAGGACGCCGACAGGCGAATACGAGATCACGATTGAGCGCGGGCTGCTTCAGCGCCTTAACTCGGTCGATCTGGGG
>DASZXN010000595.1:0-4990 GCA_035545875.1 Phototrophicaceae bacterium | reverse complement strand
TCCGTCCAGCCCCACGTCCCCCATTCCGATGTATGCCAACCCTGCGTTTGCGCGTTCCCCTGCATGGTCATCTCCTTCTGAGTGCAAGTGAGCCGAATCGAGCGAAAAGTTATGAGTTCACGGTCAGGTTGAAAGTCTGCGTGACCTGCGATTTATCCGCCAGTGTAACGGTCACAGTCACAACCCAGTCGCCGCTCATCGACCACGTGAACGGCAGGCTGATTTCGCCCTGCGCGTCGGTCTTGGCGCTGCCGAGCAGGGGTGGCATTCCGGCCATGTTCATATCGCCGCGCGCATCGACCTGCGCGTTGCTGATCGGCTGACCGTTGTGGGTAACGACGATGGTCAGGGTCGATGTACCGACGGTCGGCGCGGCGGGAACCATCGTCAGGGCAATCTGCGCTGCCTGCGAGGTTGCGGCAGGCGTCGGCGCTGCGCTTTGGCAGCCAACCAGCAGCAGCAGCGCGATCCAAAAGAACAATTTACGCATCGCTTACTCCTCAGGCGGCGTATTCTAACGCGGATCGACCGTTGAGGGTGCGCGAGATTTAGATGCGCGTTACCGAATGTGATAACTAGCTTAATTTTGTGTTTGATTCTTCGTGTCTGCGATGTATAATAGCTGCCCATACCCACCTATCTGCGGGAGAAGCGAAGGTATGTTACCGAACGAGCCGGGGCTGGAAGAAACTGAAGCTTTGGGGGCTAACGCTTCAGTTGATGAAACAGTCCAGCCAAACGGGACAAACAGCGACGTTGACGAAACGACTGCCTCCGACGTTTCGGAAGCTGCGCCCGCACCTGCCGAGGGCGATACTTCATCGTTGAAGCCCGGCGATTTGGTGGAAGGTACGATTATTTCGACTTCTCCCACGCTGGTTACGGTTGATGTCGGCGCGGATCGAGAAGGCGTTATCCCCAGCCACGAGCTGGAGCGCATGAACCGGCATACGCTGGAAGCGCTCAAGCCGGGCGAGAAGATTCAAGCCTACGTGGTCAACCCGCGTTACCGCGATGGTCACATTCTGCTCTCGATCAACAAGGCGCTCGAAGAACTGGACTGGCAGCACGCCGAGGAATATCGCCAGAGCCAGGAAATGTACGAGAGCCGCATCGCCGGATACAACAAAGGCGGGCTGATCGTGCGCTTCGGGCGGCTGCGCGGCTTCGTGCCGCAGAGCCAGATGAGCATGGATCGCCGCCGCGTGCTGACCGAAAACGAAACGGCGGAAGATCAGTGGAGCGCGATGGTCAACGAGCCGATCACCGTCAAGGTGATGGAAGTGGATCGCGCGCGCAATCGGCTGATCCTGTCCGAGCGCTTCGCGTCGCGCCAGTCGCGCGAGAAGCGCAAGGAAAACCTGATTAAAGAACTGACGGTTGGCGAAGTGCGCGAAGGCCGCGTCGTCAGCCTCGAAGATTTCGGCGCGTTCGTCGATATTGGCGGCGCTGAAGGTCTGGTGCATCTGACCGAGATGTCGTGGCAGCACGTCACTCACCCGCGTGAAGTCTTACAGGTCGGGCAGCCCGTCAAGGTCGAGGTCATCAGCATCGACAAAGACAACAAGCGCATCGGCTTGAGCATGAAGCGGCAAGCGCCCGATCCCTGGGACACGATTGCCATCAACTACGAAGTTGGGCAGTTGGTTCAGGGGATGGTGACCAAGCTGACCAAGTTCGGCGCGTTCGCGCAGTTGGTCGATGTGCCGGAGATCGAAGGGCTGATCCACATCTCCGAGCTGTCCGACAAGCGCGTCACGCACCCGCGCGAAGTTGTGCAGGAAGGCGACAAGCTGACCCTGCGCGTGGTCAAGATTGACATCAAGAACCGCCGCCTTGGGTTGAGCCTCAAGAAAGTGAACTCGGCGGAATACCTTGATCAGGATTGGGCGAGTTCATCCGGCGACGAAGCTAGCGCCGCGCCCGACGCTTCTGCTCAGGACTCCGACACAAATCCAGCCACCGATACGACTAATACTCAAGAATAAGCGAGCCGGGTTGATCTGCCCGGCTCAACTCGCCCGTTTAACATCCAGCCAAAGACCTTTTAACGATTAATTCATACTCGACAGCGTAAGTCCAACCGCTGAGGGTATGCTATAATAAGTGGAGTTTATCGCTCTACGGAATTGTCCTTCAGTAACTAGTAAGAAGCCGGTGGAATTCTGCGCCACTGGCAACGGAGGGAAACTGACCGTGCCGAATAAGATGGAGCGCTTTACGCAGCGAGCGCGGCGCGTTTTGAGTCTGGCGCAAGAAGAAGCCGAGCGGCTACAGCACAACTACATCGGAACGGAACACCTTCTGCTGGGGCTGATCCGTGAAGAAGGTGGGGTCGCGGGGCGCGTCTTGCGCGAACTTGGCTTGGAACAGCGGCGCGTGGAAGAGTTGGTCGAGCGGATGACGCGCGCCTCGACGCGCACATCGGCTACCCAGCCAGAACTCTCGCCCGGAACCAAGCGCGTGCTGGAGTTGGCCGTCGATGAAGCCCGCCGCATGGGGCATCATTACATTGGTACTGAACATTTACTTCTCGGTCTGGTGCGCCTGACCGAAGGTGTCGCCATTGATATTCTGAAACGTCTAGGCGTTAGCCCGGAAGAGGTGCGTCGACAGACGCGCCGGGTTCTACAGGAGAGTCCTGTGCAAAATCCTCAGCCCAATGAAGAACAACCGCGGGGGGAACGCCGTCAGCCACGCGGTGGACAAGGTGGAAAGACTCCACTGGTCGATCAACTGGCAACCGATCTGACTGCGCTGGCGCAGGAAGGCAAGCTGGATCCAGTGGTCGGTCGTGAGACGGAAATCGAGCGGGTGATTCAGGTTCTCAGCCGCCGCCGGAAGAACAACCCGGCGCTGATCGGCGAACCTGGCGTCGGTAAAACGGCCATTGTCGAAGGGCTGGCGCAGCGCATCGTCAACGGCGAGACGCCGAAACCACTCCTCAACAAGCGCGTACTTCAGCTTGACGTAGGCTCGCTGGTCGCAGGCACGATGTATCGCGGCCAGTTCGAGGAACGCCTTAAGCGCGTGATCGAAGAACTCAAGTCGTCGGACAGCATCCTCTTCATTGACGAGGTTCACATGCTGGTCGGCGCGGGGTCGGCGGGCAGCAGTGTTGACGCCGCTAACATCCTCAAGCCGGCGCTGGCGCGTGGCGAGCTTCAGTGCATCGGCGCGACCACTCTCGATGAATACCGCAAGCACATCGAGAGCGACGCCGCGCTGGAACGTCGTTTCCAGCCGATCCTCGTCTCCGAGCCGACGATTGAAGAGACGATTGAAATTCTGCAAGGCATCAAAGGCCCGTATCAGGAACACCACAACGTCGAAATCACCGACGAGGCGATTGAATCGGCGGCGAATCTCTCGGCGCGCTACGTGCCGGATCGTTTCCTGCCCGATAAGGCGATTGACCTGATCGACGAGGCTTCGGCTCGCCTGCGCATGTATAAGAGTCCCGAAGCCGCTCAGGTGCGCCGCGCCGAGCAGGAACTGGTTCAGGTCGAGGACGACCTGAAGCTGCTTGAAGAAGAAGGCGCGTTCGGCGAGGAACTGGATCGCCTGCGCAGCCAGCGCGACAGCCTCAACGAGACACTCGCAGCGCTCAAGTCCAACTGGAACGAGCAGACCAATCAGCCGCGTTTGGGCGCGGAGGACATCGCCGAAGTCGTCGGCATGTGGACGGGCATCCCGACCATGCGGATTGCTGGCGAGGAAAGCGAGCGCCTGATCCACATGGAAGAGGCGCTGCACCAGCGGATTATCGGCCAGAACGAGGCGATTGACTCGATCAGCAAGGCCGTGCGCCGCGCTCGCGCGGGCATGAAAGACCCGCGCCGCCCGATTGGTTCGTTCATGTTCCTGGGGCCAACGGGTACGGGTAAGACCGAACTGACCAAAGCGCTGGCCGAATTCCTGTTCGGCAGCGAGGACGCGCTGATTCAGCTTGACATGAGCGAATTCATGGAGCGGCACTCGGTCGCTCGTCTGGTCGGCGCGCCTCCCGGCTACGTCGGCTACGAGGACGCAGGTCAACTGACCGAAGCGATCCGCCGTCGCCCATACAGCATCGTCGTCTTTGACGAAATCGAGAAAGCGCATCCTGAAGCCTTCAACATGCTGCTTCAGGTGATGGAAGAAGGCACGCTCACCGACGCGCGTGGTCGCCGCGTCGATTTCCGCAACGCGATCATCGTCATGACCAGCAACGTCGGCGCGGATACCATCAAGCGGACGACGCTCGGCTTCAACGCGCCGAAGGACGACGCGACCGACGCCAAGACCAACTTCGCTGAGATGCGCAAGGCGGTTACGGAGCAGCTTCGGCGCATGTTCCGGCCTGAGTTCCTCAACCGCGTCGATGCGACCGTCGTCTTCCGCTCGCTGACGAAGGACGAGATCAAGCAGATTGTCGATCTCGAAGTCAACAAGGTGCGCGAGCGCCTGATCGAACACGCGATCACGCTGGAAATGACCGACGAAGCGCGCGAGTGGCTGGCTGAGAAGGGCTACGATCCCGAATATGGCGCGCGGCCTTTGCGCCGCCTGATCCAGAACGAGATCGAGGACGCGCTCTCCGACGGTATCCTCTCCGGCAAGTTCCACCTCGCGGGCATCGTCAAGGTGACGGTGCGCGATGGCGAACTGTCGCTGGAAAACGTCGAGGAGACCGATCAGGAACTCGAAGCGCCGAGCGCGTAATCATCCTCTGTGCGTTATTTTGAAAGCGGCGAGCCAAACGACTCGCCGCTTTTGATTCGGGTTTCGTAGCCGGATGCTTCAGCGTCGGTCTACGAAACCCAAGCCCCCTAAAAGGGGACTGAAAAGTAGTAGCGATTCGCATTAAGCTGGCCCCACCACTCCAGCCCCTCTCCGAGGGTTTCGCTTAGGGAGGGGATTGCACATCAATTTAAAGGATTAAGCCGGAGTGCTTTTGCCCTCATCCCCGACCCCTTCTCCCTCAGGGAGAAGGGAGAACAGCGGGTCA
>DASZXN010000594.1:0-4428 GCA_035545875.1 Phototrophicaceae bacterium | reverse complement strand
CGGGTCATGAAAGGCGATACGGATTTTGTCGGGACGCGATTGATCGCGTCCGGCAGAGCGGACGGCATCAATGCCGTCCCTACGATTCCTTGTGACCCTTTGTGACTTTCCATCTGATTTTGATGCGTTTGCCCTGAGAGTGAGAGGTAGATGAGTTGTGCTAAATTGCGTTTAGCGTTACCATCGCCGACGCGACAACAGGAGGAAACCGTATGGCTGATGAGCGGATCGAAGCGCTGGAGAAAATCGCCGCAGACGTGAAGGTGTGCAAGCTGTGTGATCTCTGGAAGGGGCGCACGCACGCCGTTCCCGGCGCGGGCAACTATCACGCCGAGATCATGTTCATCGGCGAGGGGCCGGGCTTCAACGAAGACAAGCAGGGGCTTCCCTTCGTCGGTCAGTCAGGTAAATATCTGGAAACGCTCCTCAAGCTGATCAACCTCAAGCGCGAGGACGTGTTTATCACCAACGTCGTCAAATGCCGCCCGCCCGAAAACCGCGATCCGCTGCCGATTGAAATCACGACCTGCAAGCCCTATCTGGACGGGCAGAGCGATCTGATCGACCCGCTGGTGATCGTGACGCTCGGTCGCTTCAGCATGGCGCGCTACTTCCCCGGCGGCAAAATCACGCAGATTCACGGCCAGCCGAAGTTTGAAAACGGGCACGCTTATATCCCCTTGTTTCACCCGGCGGCGGTGCTGCGCAGCCGCGACCTGGAACCGAAAATGGAAGCGGACTTCAAGCGGATTCCTGAGATACTGGCGAAGGTCAAGCAGATGCGTGGCAGCGGTGGCAGCGGCGGTCAGAAACCGCCATCTGCGCCTGCCGAGGACGCGCCGCCCAAGCAGCTATCGCTATTTTGAGCCGTTGGGCGCGGTAAAGAGCGCGGGATCAGCCTGACGGAGAAAAGCTTCTGCTTCAGCGAAGTTGGCGCAGGTGTGAATTTGGACGTTGAGCAGTTGCAGGAAGGTCGTACCCAGAAACTGGATGGTGCGATTGCTGGTGATGAGGATATTCCAACTCATCAGTCCGGCTTTGTTCCTGCGCATCACCTGAAGAATCCAGCGCAGGTTGGTCGGAAATTCGGTGATGTCGAGCGTGTCGATGACGTTATAGATCGGCGGGATACCATGCTCGATATAATCGGTCGTTTGCTGGATGGCCTGAATCAAATCCCGCTCGGTGATCGCCTCGGAAAATTTGAGGGAAATCACGCGCTTTTCGATGTACCAACTGATGCGAAACCCCATAAAAATGACACTTTCCATATTTGCTTTCTTAATCCTAAGTTGATTGTGACATCGAAATACGCTCAGACTATCTGTGAAGTTTATACGTTTAATGAATTTTCTGTGAAGGAACGTAAATGACAGCGCAACTTTATCTCTCGCTGGTCTTTCACAATCATCAGCCGGTGGGCAATTTCGAGAACGTCTTTGCCGAAGCTTACGAGAAAAGCTATCTGCCGCTGATCGAACTGCTGGAACGCCATCCGAAAATTCACGTCGGAATGCACTTCACGGGCTGCCTGCGCGACTGGATTCTCAAAATTCACCCCGAACTGTTTCCGCGCGTGAAAAAGCTGGTCGAGAATGGTCAGCTTGAGGTGCTCGGCGGCGCGTACTACGAGCCGATCCTCGTCATGTTGAGTGATGAGGACAAGCTCGGTCAGATGAAGCTCCTGAGCGATTCGGTCGAAGCGGATTTCGGCCAGCGACCTAGCGGTATGTGGCTGGCCGAGCGCATCTGGGAACCGTCGCTGGCGCGACCGATTGCGCAGGCCGGACGGCGCTACGCCGTTGTCGATGATACGCATTTCAACTTCGCCGGGTTCAAGGACGACGAATTATTCGGCTACTACGTCACCGAGGAGCAGGGCTACACGCTCAACATGTTCCCCAGCTCGAAAGACCTGCGCTACATGCTGCCCTGGGCGACGGTCGATAAGCTGATCGGCTGGCTGCGCGAGAAAGCGACGCAGCTACAGAATCCCATTCTGCCGCCGCCGCTGGCCGTCATGGGCGACGACGGCGAAAAGTTCGGCATGTGGCCGGGAACATTCGATCACTGCTGGACGAGGGGATACATGGATCAGTTGTTCAGCGCGCTTGAAGCGTCGGGCGACTGGCTGGAGACGATTACGCCGGGCGAATACCTGCGCCAGTTCCCGGCGCGCGGGCGCGCTTACCTGCCGACCGCTTCCTATCTGGAGATGACCGAATGGGCGCTGCCCGCCGAGCGCTCGCACGAGATCAAGACGCTGCGCATCGACATCGAGCGCGAGATCGACAGCAAGAAGGACAGCGATCCGGGGCGCGCCGAATACATGCGCCGGATTCAGCGTTTCGTGCGCGGCGGTTTCTGGCGCGGCTTCCTGACCAAGTATCCCGAAGTCAACCAGATGCAGAAGCGCGGCATGTACACCAGCAAACGGATTCACGCGCTGCCGGAAGGCGATGCGAAAGCCGACGCGCTCAAACATCTGTGGGCGTCCCAATGCAACTGCGCTTACTGGCACGGCGTGTTCGGCGGGATTTACCTGTTCCACATTCGCGCCGCCAACTACGCCAATCTGCTTGATGCCGAAGCGCTGATCCTCGACGATAAGGTCAACGCCGAACTGGTCGATTTCGACCTCGACAGTCACGGCGAGATCGTCGTGAGCAGCCAGCCGTTCAGTTTCGTGATCGCTCCGGCGTTTGGCGGCGCGATCTACGAGTGGGACGACATTCCGAGCCGCTATAACCTGCTCAACGTGATGACGCGGCGCAAGGAAGGCTATCACATCGACTTAGCGGAAGCGGCGGCGCGTAACGACGTGATCACGCCGGAGTCGCCGCAGTGGAACGCGCCCGACTGGTTGTATACGACGTGGGTGCGCGCCAAGCAGCTTGGCTTGGAGCGCGATCTGGTCGTCGATTGGTACCGGCGCGGCTCGCTGATCGACCATTTCCTCGGCGACGACGTGACGCTCGACAGCTTCCGCCGTTCGTCGTATACCGAACCCGCCGATTTCGTGCTGGGCAAATACACATCCGAAGTGGGCGGCAGCGGCTCGACGGTTTGCACGATCACGTTGAGTCGTGACGGGCACGTCTGGATTAATGGGCAGCAAAAAGACGTGCGCGTCGAGAAGCGCATTACGATCACGGCGGGCGTGCGCGACCTTTTGGTCGAGTACACCGTGACGAATCAATCGGATGCGCCCATCAAACTGCGCTTTGGCATCGAAGCCGCCTATGGCTTCGACGGCGGCAACACTGACCTGTGTTATCTGGCCGTTTATGACGGCAAGACGGGCGGCATGGGCGAGATCGCGGCGACGGACACCGTGCGCGGCTATCGCGCCGGGACGAAGATTCGCGGCTTCGAGGTTGATGTGGCGCTGGCGCAGGCCGGATCGCTGTGGCGCTTTCCGCTCGAACCCGTGACGATGAGCGAAGGCGGCTACGAGCGGATTCATCAGGGGACGGTGCTGCTGCACGTTTTCCCGCTCGACCTTGCGCCGGGGGCAATCTGGCAGAATACGCTCAGGTTCAAGATCAACGATTTGAAGCAGGCGGAAGTGCCAGATTCCGCGACACTCACCTCGACCGATGTGGATGTGCCGACGAGCTAAATAATAAAACAAGTCGAACCGCCAAGACGCCAAGATCGCCAAGAAGAGAAATTCAGATAGAGGACATTTTGTCCACTGAAGATCGCATCCGCGACTATCTTGCCCAGTATTCGGCAGGAGTCAGCCGCGATTTTTACGAAGTTGTTTTTGAATGTCTGAATATTATGCGTCCATCTATCGATAAGATAAATGGGTTGGCATGTCTGTATATCTTCACGTGGTTTGACATTACGACGGAAGATGGGCGTGCTATCGGCTCTGGTACTGATAACATCATCGGCACAATTGGGGAAATCGCTGAAGCAATTGCGATTGTTTTCTATGATGTAAATTCTGATTGGTTGTGGTGGAAAAATGAGTTTATTAATCTGAATCCGTCAGATACAGCATCTGCCGTGATCCAACTAACCACGAAGCTCGAAGCATCCCCGGATGTGAAAAGCATCGATTAGAGCAAGGGCACGACACGTCGTGCCTCTACGATAGTAACTGCCGTTCGGTTTTTCGCTTACAATGAAGCAAAAGTCTGTTGAGTAGGGAAATCTGGCATGGCAGAACTGCGAGATACGCTCCATGTAAAAGTGGAATATTTTACTGGGCTTGACGAGGATGACGTAGGTCATCCCTATTACGTCGCTTCGTGTGAGGAGATCGTTGCGGTCACTGACGGCGCGACGTGGGGCGAGTTGATGCGCAATATCCACGACATGATCGCCGCCTCGCTGGAAGGCGAGGATGCCGCTGCTGTTTACAATCTTGTCCCTGATCCGCGCATTGTGATCACAATGGAACTGCCCGAAAACTAT
>DASZXN010000593.1:0-3345 GCA_035545875.1 Phototrophicaceae bacterium | reverse complement strand
TCATATAAGCAAACGCTCAACTTCCTCAAGATTGACGATACGTTTGCTCCGTCGTTCAACCAAACCAATGCGAGCGAATCGATTCGCTCGAAAATGATCGCGCGTATACTCGTAAATCCATCGGCGCGAGCGCGTGGCCTGGCGCACCGATTTAAACCTTTAGTCTATCCAGTCTATATTGGGCTGCTTCGCTTCAACAACCGCCCACTTGCTCGACCGCCATTGGATCCAGAACTGGAACGCCGCCTCAAGCGAGAATTTGCGCCGGAGGTTGAGCATCTGAGCAAGCTTTTAAATCGTGATTTGACTTACTGGACACGCACGGATTAATCGATACCTCAAGCGGAACAGCAACGCGACATCTCCCGAAAGAGCGACATTCGCTTTCAAAGCGAAAGGGCATAGATTTGCGAATTTGTTACATCGCCGATGCGCGCAGTCCGATTGCCCAGAACTGGATTCGCTATTTTGTCGAGCGAGGCGACGAAGTCCACGTCATTTCCAGCTACCCGTGCGCCAGTGACGCTATCCCCGGCGCGACGAATTACCCTTTTCCGATAGGACTCGCTCACTTCGCCGGCAGCAAGCCCGGCACCTTGCAGACCAGCGCCGCGAGCAGCCCCACACAGAAGCTCGCGCGCACCCTGATAAGACAAGTCGGTATGCAGCCCGTCTATCGACTGGCGAACTCGCTCGCCATCATCGACGTTTACCGCGCCGCGCCTGCCGTCCGGCGCTTAATTCATGACATTCAGCCACAGATCGTTCATGCCATGCGCATCCCGAACGAAGGGATTCTGGCGCTGCTCACCGCGCCGGAAGGCTGTCCCCTGCTCGTGTCGATCTGGGGGAACGATCTCACGCTGATTGCGGCGCAGTCGCTTCTGCTAAGTCGCTATACGCGCCGGGTTCTGCGCCGCGCCGATGCACTTCATCCCGACTGCCAGCGTGACGACCACCTCGCGCGGGAGTGGGGTTTCGACCGTTCAAAGCCGTCGATGGTGCTGCCGGGAAACGGCGGCGTCCACAGCGACATTTTCTTTCCGGCGCCAGCCTCGGCGGAGCTGCGCGCCAGCCTGAATATTCCCGTGTCGGCTCCGGTCGTGATCAATCCGCGCGGCGTGCGCGCTTACGTTCGCAACGATGTTTACTTCAAAGCAGCGCGCTTGGTCAAAGCGACGATCAAGGATGCCGTTTTCGTCAGTATCGACGTGCAGGGAAACGCGGCAGTCGAGCGCATGATCGACGAGAATGGGCTGCGCGACAGTGTTCGCCAAATCGGGCACGTCCCGTTTCAGCAGATGGCCGACTACTTCCGGCTTGCCGACGTTTGCGTATCACCCAGCCTGCACGACGGAACGCCCAATACGCTTCTGGAAGCGATGGCCTGCGGCAGCTTCCCGGTCGCGGGTGACATTGAGTCGGTGCGCGAATGGATTGACGATGGGGTGAATGGTCTGCTGGTCGAAAATGGTGATGAAACTGCGCTTGCCAACGCGATCATCGCGGCACTTGAGAACCCCACCCTGCGGGCGCAAGCGCGCGAGCGCAATCAACGGATAATTGCCGAGCGCGCCGACTATCAGACGGTGATGCGGAAAGCAGCGAGCTTCTACGAGCAAATTAGCGCACAACCGAAAGCCTGATCCCCCTGCTCAACCATTATTTTTATGCTATAAAGCTTCATTGTGCGTCAGTACGTGAATGCTAAAATAAGCACGTACAGGTCGGACAACGCGAACAGAAGATTGCTTGACGTTCGAACTACAATTTCGGGGCTAAACCGATGCGACAGCTTCTCCAAAATCTCAGATCAGGTGAACTCAACGTCGCGGAGGTGCCAGCGCCGACCGGTCGATCTGGTCAGCTCCTGATTGCCACGCGCCGCAGCCTCGTCTCGGCGGGAACTGAGCGAATGCTGGTCGAGTTCGCGCAGGCGAACCTCGTCCAGAAAGCACTGGCGCAGCCGGAGCGCGTGCGTCAGGTGATGGACAAGATGCGCACCGACGGCGTACTGCCGACGATGGAAGCCGTTTTCGCCAAGCTTGACGAGCCGCTGCCGCTCGGTTACTGCAACGCGGGTGTGGTCGTTGAGGTCGGTTCCGGTGTCGAAGGCTTCGCGGTTGGGGATCGCGTCGTCTCGAACGGCCCGCACGCGGAGATCGTCTCAGTGTCGAAGAACCTGTGTGCGCGCATCCCTGATGCGGTCGATGACGACAGCGCGGCCTTCACCGTGCTGGCTGCTGTCGGGCTGGAAGGCATTCGCCTCGCCGCGCCAACGCTCGGCGAGCGCGTGGTGGTCGTCGGCCTCGGCTTGATCGGCCTGCTGACGGTGCAGATGCTCATCGCCAACGGCTGTCAAGTTTTGGGCATCGACTTCGACGAGCATAAGCTGGCGCTCGCCCGTCACTATGGCGCGCAGACGGCCAACCTGAGCGTCGGCGTTGACCCGGTGGCCGCAGGCATGGCCTTTTCGCAGGGGCGCGGCGTCGACGCGGTGCTGGTCACGGCCTCCAGCAAGAGCGACGACATCATCCATCAGGCGGCGCAGATGAGTCGCAAGCGTGGGCGGATTATCCTCGTCGGCGTAGTCGGCTTATCGCTTTCGCGCGCTGACTTCTACGAAAAAGAACTGACCTTTCAAGTCTCGTGTTCTTACGGGCCGGGACGCTACGACGACGCCTATGAGCAGGGCGGGAGCGATTACCCTTTCGGCTTCGTCCGTTGGACGGAGCAGCGCAATTTCGAGGCCGTGCTTGGCCTGATGGTCTCCGGCAAGCTCGATCTCTCCAAACTGATCAGCACGCGCATCGCTCAAAGTGACGCGCCGAGCGCCTATCGTCTGCTGACCGATTCACCGGGCACACTCGGCATTGTCCTGACTTACCCAACCGAGATCGTCGAGATCAAACGCACGCTCCCACTCACCTCGGCGGAGAGCAGCGGAACGGGAAGCGCCTCGATTGGCATGATCGGCGTCGGCAACTTCGGCTCGCGGATTCTGCTCCCGGCGCTCGCCAGCACCGGCGCGAAGCTGGCGACGGTCGCCAGCGCAGGCGGCACATCAGCCGCTATCGCCGCCGAGAAATTTCACTTCGCGCAGGCAACCTCCGATTACAAAACCATCCTCGCTGACCCGAGCGTCAATACGCTGGTCATCGCCACCCGCCACGACAGCCATGCCCGGATGGTCGTCGATGCGCTGCGCGCGGGCAAGCACGTGTTTGTCGAGAAGCCGCTTGCCCTCAACCGTGATCAGCTTGACCAGATTGAAGCCGCCCTGCGCGCCGCGCCGCAGTTACAGTTGCTGGTCGGCTACAACCGCCGCTTCGCGCCGCTCGCCGT